>NZ_JARHZJ010000031.1 GCF_029258205.1 Clostridium sp. | reverse complement strand
AGAAAATGGAATAGGACAGTCTATGTCTAGACGTGGTAATTGTTGGGACAATGCCCCGCAAGAATCCTTCTTTGGACATTTAAAAGATGAAACATATATTAAAGATTGTGAAACTTTCGAGGAATTAAAAGAAGAAATAGAAGATTATATTGATTATCATAACAACTATAGACCTCAATGGAATTTAAAAAAGATGACTCCTGTTAATTACAGAAATCATCTTCTTAAGGTTGCGTAGCCTTTTTTAAACTGTCCTTGACAAAGGGTACACTTTATATAGCTTATTAGTTTTTTTTTGTACATAATTAGCTTGCTTTAACAAATTTTTATTATCTATAGTGAAGATTCTTTTGTTTATTATTTTGTTGTGTCCCTTAAAATAGTAACATAGGATTAAACTATGGATTTTTTTGGGTTCAATTTTAGTTTACAATTAAGTAATAAATAATTTTTATTTTGAATTAGGAAAAATATTGTATTTATAATAGAGATATGCTAGTATACTAGTATAAAATAAGGAGGTGAGAAAAAGGCTTGAGAAAAGGTTTACTATTAGTGGCGATATAGCAAAAGAAAATAATATTATAATTAATATTATGATATAGATATATTCTTATCATAGTCCTAAATTATAGTTAGTGTAAATTACATAAGATAAATCATATTAAAATATAATTTAAATGTGACTATACATAGAAATAAAATATATAATCTAGTGGATGATTTAGGTTATCATAACAAATAAGGTAAAATGAAAATTTTAAGTGTATGTAAGAAATTATTTAAATTAGACAAATATCTTGAAATAAAAAAGGAAGAATTTATAGATCATATCATTGAAAACGTTATCTAGGAGGTTTAAATACAAATAACTTAAAAAATGAAAAATAATCCTGGGGGAGATTTATAGATGAATAAAAAGATTAAAGCGCTTTTTTTGACTGCTACAATAAGTTTAACTTTATTTGGCTGTGGCAAAACTCAAAGTGATGATATAAGAGTAATGAGGGTTGCTCATAATCAAGGTGAGGAACATCCAATACATCTAGCACTTAAAGAATTTGAAAATATTGTTGAAAAAAATACTAATAATAAAATAGATATACAAGTTTACCCAAATGAATTACTTGGAGGTCAACGTGAAGCTGTAGAGCTTACCCAAACAGGTGCTATTGATATAGCAGTTGGAAGTATAAGCTTATTAGAAAGTTTTAATAAGTCTTATAGTGTGTTTAACTTACCATATCTATTTGATAGTAAAGAGCATTATCATGCTGTAATGAATGATGATAAAATAATGAATGATATATATGAGTCAACTAGAGAATCAGGGTTTGTTGGTCTTACTTGGTTTGATGCAGGGTCAAGAAATATGTACACTACAGATAAACCAATAATGAAGCCAGAAGACTTAAAAGGTAAAAAGATAAGAGTTCAACAAAGTCAAACTAATATAAGAATGATGGAATTATTAGGTGGGTCTGCAACTCCAATGAGCTTTGGTGAGGTTTATACAGCATTACAGCAAAAGGTTATAGATGGTGCAGAAAATAATGAGTTAGCATTAACTAATAATAAGCATGGGAAGTTGCCAAGTATTATTCATACAATCAGCATGCAATGATACCAGATATATTAATAATGAACGCTAAGTTATTAGATAATTTAAGTGAAGAGTATAGAAGGGTAATATTAGATGCAGTTGATAAAATAAACAAATTTGAAGTTGATGCATGGGAAGAAAAAGTAGAAGAATCTAAAAAACAATCAGAAGAAATGGGTGTTCAATTCTACTATCCAGAATTAGAACCATTTAAAGAAAAAGTTTTACCACTTCATGATGAAATTACTAAAGACCTAGAAGTAAAAACTTTATACGATAATATACAAAGAAAATCACAAAAAGAAAGTAAATAAATACTAGTAGGGAGGAAGTAAGGTGAATAAATTAAGAAATGTATTAAATAAAATAATAGAAGTAATATGTATGGTACTACTAGCATTTATGGTAGTTTTAGGAACTTGGCAGATAATTACTCGTTATCTATTAAATAACCCAAGTACAATATCAGAAGACTTATTAATATATTCATTTGTATGGATGGCTTTACTTGGATCAGCATATGTATTTGGAAAAAGAGATCATATGACTATGGTATTTTTTAGACAAAAACTAGATAATAAAAGTCCTAAAGTTAAGTTTATTTTAAGCATAATTACAGAAATAGTAGTATTAATATTTTCAGCATTAGTTTTAGTTTTAGGTGGAGCGCAAATAAGCAACTTAGCAATGGGGCAAATATCACCTGCATTAGGAATACCAATGGGATATATATACTTAGCTTTACCATTTTCAGGGGTAATAACAATAATATATAATGTTTTAAATTTAGTTGATTTAAAAAGTGGGTTAACAAGAAATTCAGTAAATTTAACTAAAGTAATAAACAATAATTAATCTGAGGGAGAGAAGATTATGGGATTAGCATTTCAAGCAGGTACAGCTATAGCTATTGTATTTCCAATATTACTTTTATTAGGAATACCAATATCTATAACTATAGGAATATCATCTATATTTGGTATACTAACTACATTATCATGGGATGTAGCAGTATTAACTGGAGCGCAAAGAATATTTACTGGTATAAGTAGTTTTTCATTACTTGCAATACCATTTTTTGTACTAGCTGGTACTATAATGAATAGTGGTGGTATAGCTTTAAGGTTAGTAAACTTTGCTAAGGTTTTAAGTGGTAAATTACCGGGATCATTAGCACATACTAATGTAGTTGGGAATATGTTATTTGGAGCTGTAAGTGGATCTTCTGTTGCAGCAGCTGCAGCAATAGGTGGTACAATGGCGCCTCTTCAAGAAGCAGAAGGATATGATAAAAATTATAGTGCAGCGGTTAATATAGCTTCTGCACCAACTGGATTATTAATACCTCCAAGTAATTCACTTATAATATATTCACTAGTAAGTGGTGGTACATCAGTAGCAGCTTTATTTATGGCAGGTTATATACCTGGTATATTGTGGGGATTATCTGTAATGGTAGTTGCATTTATATTAGCTAAAAAATATAAGTATTCATCTAAATATACAATAACTTTTAAAGAAGCTATTAAAATATTTATAGATGCACTTCCAAGTTTAGCATTAATATTTATAATAATAGGTGGTATAGTAGGTGGAGTATTTACAGCTACAGAGGGTGCAGCAGTTGCTGTTGTATATTCATTTATATTATCATTTTTCTTTTATAAATCTATAAAGATAAAAGATATACCAAGAATATTATTAGAAACAGTAGAAATGACAGGAATAATAATTTTCTTAATAGGAGTATCATCAATAATGTCTTGGGTTATGGCATTTACAAATATACCAAGTGCTATAACTGAGTTATTATTAGGAATATCTTCAAATCCAATTGTAATACTATTAATAATGAATTTAGTATTATTAATAGTAGGAACATTTATGGATTTAACACCAGCTATATTAATATTTACACCTATATTCTTACCGATAGCTAAAAACTTTGGTATGAATTCGGTACAGTTTGGTATAATGCTTATATTTAATTTATGTATAGGTAATATTACACCACCAGTTGGTAATACTCTATTCATTGGGTGTAAAGTAGGTAAAACTAGTATAGAAGAAGTAATAAAATACTTACTCCCATTCTATGGAGGAATATTAGTAGTGCTTATGTTAGTAACATTTATACCAGAGATAAGTTTATTTATACCTAAACTTATGGGAATGATATAATTAAAAATTTTACTCTAGTTAGTAGGGGTTTAAAGGCATGTATCAAAAAAGTTTTTTATATTTTTTATACACGCCTTCTTTATTTTTGTTGCCATAATAGCAATTTTATTTATGTTTTTTTATTTGATTATAGTATTCTTTTGGAGTAATCCCAAATTCCTTTTTAAAAGTACGAAATAAATTATTGTAACTTCCTAATCCGCAAATATGTGCAACATCTACTATTGGTTTTCCTTCTTCTATAAGTTTTTTACAAAAATCTAATTTGGCTTTTACTATATAACGGTGTAATGTTAAGCCAGTAGCTTTTTTAAATTCTCTTGATATATGAAATTTACTAACATAAAATTTTTTTTCAAGATTATCAAGAGAAATTTCCTCTGTAATATTATTATTTATATACATGAAAATATCATCAATTAAAAATTGTTTGTTTCTTTTAATTTTTTGTTTTGCTTCCGCATTTATACATGATCTTAATGTTAGAATTAAGACTATTGTTAGCATACTTTTAATATATAGATTATCAGCAAATTTATAAGTTTCTTGTTTCATGTAAATAAGCTTTTTTAATATATTTTTTATTAACATAGTAGTTTCTGCATTGGCATCTATTATTGCACATTCAAAAGGCACAGTATTAAAACATTCAGCTAAATCAACTTCTTCATCTGATAAAGCATTTAATACCTTTTCTGTAACTTCTAATTCATATATTACAAGAGAATCATAAGCTTTTAACTCTATTTCAATGTTATTATTAGGACGTATTAAAATAATACTATCTGTACCACATTTATTTGTTTTATCATTAAATTTAATATGACATCTTCCTGAAAAGATAAATAATATTTTATAATATTTATCTGATTTTATTATTTTTCTTTTTCCTTTATTTAATTTAAGGTCATACATAAAACAATATGTTTTTTTAGACATAAAAATACTCCTTATATGTTTAATATATCAATTTTTGTCACTAATATATCAATTTTTGCATATAATTACATTTTATAATATGAGATAATAATACACAAATAAACATTATGTTATTATTTTAACTAATAATTTAATATTTATTTATTATGGGGGGAGAGAGGTATATGAGAGATTTTTCAATGAAAGACAAAATTGGGTACACACTAGGGGATTTAGGGTGTTGCTGCACAGAACAATTTAGAGCTATGTTTTTAACTGTATTTTATACATTAGTTCTAAAGATTAATCCTATCCATGTAGGGACAATACTTTTAATAACGAAAGTTTGGGATGCTATTAATGATCCTATAATAGGAGCTATTATAGATTCTCGTAAAGCAAAGGCAGGTAAAAAATTTATACCTTGGATGCGCGCATTTTCAATACCATGTGCAATATTGATGTGTATTGGTTTTTTAAACGTTTCCAATTGGAATTATGGTTTTAAATTAGCTTATGTTTTAATAACTTATGTTTTATATGAATCTATGTATACTTGTGTAAACGTTCCTTTTGGATCATTATCTAGTGTTATGACAGATGATACAAATCATCGTACAGATTTATCAAGATATAGAAGTTTAGGTGGAACTATTTTCATGACTGTAATAGTTATTGTTGGACCATTATTTTTATATAAAGATAATCAACCTGTTGCTTCAAACTTTTTACTATTAGCTATTATTTGTGCTTGTATAAGTGTTTTTTGTATTCAAGTTGCATGTGTATGGTGTAAAGAGCGTGTTGAAATACCTGATGTAGAAAGAGAAAAAATTAATTATTTCCAAGTTTTAAAAAATATATCAAAAAATAGAGCTTTATTGGGTGTGATAATTTCTAGTTTAGTTGGTATGATAGCAGCTAGTGTAGTTAATGGATTAAATACTTATTTATTTAAAGATTATTTTGGAAATGTAAAGCTTATGTCTGTATTAGGTATGTTAAGTACATTTTATGCTATAATCACATTTATTGGAACTAAATTTGTTGCTAATAAATTTGGGAAAAAAGAATGGTGTATGTATGGTGCTGGATTTGCTGCAATAGTATATGGAGTTTTATTCTTTTTCCCAATAAATAATCCAATAATGTTTATAGTAATCAATGGTATTTGTTATATAGGTGCTTCTGGATTTCAGATACTAATTTGGGCTATGGTAAACGATTCAATAGATTATCAAGAGTTACAAACAGGAACTCGTAATGAAAGTATAGTTTATTCAACATATTCATTTTTTAGAAAGATTGCTGCAGCTTTAAGTGCAAGCTTAAGCAGTTTTATACTTGCTTTTATAGGATATAACGTAAATGCTACAATTCAAACTCCAGAAGTTATTTCAAATCTTTGGAAATCTTACACAGGTATTTACTCATTAGGATATGTAATAGCAATTTTATCTTTATTTTTCATATATCCTTTAACTAAGAAAAAGACTGAAGAAATGTTAGAAGAGTTATTAATTAAAAGAGAAAAAACAACAGTTTAAAATATATCAATTATTAGGAGGAAGCTAATGGTTAAATTAATAGAAATAAATAATAGAAATAATAAAGTATTAAGGGGAGTTCTAACTCTTCCTGATAACATAGAAAATCCTATTATAGTATTAAATCTTCATGGATTTACAGGAAATAAATCAGGATATAAGTATGCACATACTCATTTATCAAGAGTTCTTGAAGAGAATGAATTTGGTTGTGCTAGATTTGATTTTTATGGTTGTGGTGAAAGTGATGGAGAATTTGAAGAGATGACTTTTACAGGCCTTATAGAAGATGCTATTGATATGTATAATTGGTTAATTGATTCTAATATAACAACTTCTGATAAAATCATTTTATCAGGTCATAGCATGGGTGGATATATAGCAGCATGTGTTGCACCAAAACTAAAACCAACTGGATTAATTTTAATGAGTCCAGGGGGAGGAATGTGGTATGGATGTAAAGAACGCTCTGATGATTTGAAAAATAGATCAATTCAGTATTTTGATATGGAGGGATTAAAATTTAATATTGACTTTAATTATGATTTATATAACTATGAGCCATTTTCTAGTGCTAAAGGATATGAAAATGATGTAATAATTATAAGAGGGACTGAAGATAAATTAGTTAATGATAAAATTTGTAAGACTTACTTAGAGTGCTATGACAGTAATAAATCAAAATATGTACAAATTGAAACTGGTGATCATAATTTTGCAAACATAAAAGCTAAAGATGAGTGTGAAAAGGCAATAATCGATTTTTGTAAATCAATTAACAATAAATAATTTGAGGTGATAAATATGAAACTTTTAGAACAAATTAATGTGGGAAATATAACATTGAAAAACAGGGTTATGTTTCCACCATTAACTACTGGATATGAAGGTAAAGATGGTAGTATAACTCAACAATGTATTGACTTTTATGAAAGACTAGCAAAAGGAGGAGTTGGATACATAGTAATTGGTGATGTTGCTCCAATTAATAGTTTTTCTCCTACACCCAAATTGTTTGATGATAGACAAATTGGAGGATTTAAAAATTTAGCTGATTCAATTCATAAACATGGAGCTAAAGTTTCAATTCAAATATTTCATCCTGAGTATGACTGTGACACTATAAATAAAATGTTTGCTAGTGGAGATATTAATAGAGTAAGAGAAAAATTGCATCATGATATGCAACATTTTGTTAATGAGGTTAGTGAAGAAGGTTTAAAAGAGATTATAAATAAAATGTGTAATTGTGCAATTCGTGCTGAAAAAGCTGGAGTTGATATGATTCAAATACATGGAGACAGATTAGTAGGTTCGTTATGTAGCACTATATTAAATAAAAGAACTGACAAATATGGTGGTACTTTAGAAAATAGAACTAGATTTGCTTTAGAGTTTGTAAGAGCACTAAAAAAAGCAGTTCCTAATATGCCTATTGATTATAAATTTTCTGTTGTTACACCTGAGAGAGGGAAGGGTGGAGTTAACTTAGAGGAAGCTCCAATTTTTGCAAAGTGGTTAGAGGAAGCTGGAGTTGATATGTTTCATGTAGCTCAAGCAAATCATACTGGAAATATGGCAGATACTATACCACCAATGGGTGTACAACCTTATGGATTCTTTGTTGATATTGCTGCTCAAATAAAAAAAGTAGTAAATATTCCAGTTAGTACAGTTGGAAGGATATTTAATCCTAAAATGGCTGAAAGTATTTTAGAATCTAACAAAGTAGATATAATTGGACTTGGTAGAGTTTTACTTGCAGATGCTGATTGGGTTAATAAAGTGATGGAAAATAAGCAAGAAGATATACGTGAATGTATATGCTGTAATAAAGGATGTACAGATAATATTCAGAATCGTAAGTTCTTAAGTTGTATTTTAAATGCTGAAAATGGATATGAAGGAACTAGAAATATTAATAAAGCTGAAACTAAGAAAAAAGTTGTTATAGTAGGAGGAGGACCAGCAGGACTTGAAGCTTCTCGTGTAGCAAGTTTAAAAGGTCATGATGTTACTTTGTTTGAAGAGAGTACATCCTTAGGAGGTCAATTAAATTTAGCTTGTATTCCTCCTAGAAAAAATGAAATCCGTAGAGCTATAAGATTTTTAACACATTCTGTAGTTTCTCAAAATGTAGATTTAAGACTTGGAAAAAAAGTAACTCAAGAAGATATATTACCTTTAAATCCAGATGTTGTGTTAGTTGCAGTAGGAGCAAGTAATGTTATACCACACATAGATGGGTATGATAAACAAATAGTATGTGATTCTTGGAAAATATTAAGTGGTGAACAACAAGTATTTGGTAATATTATTGTAATTGGAGGAGGTATGGTAGGCTGTGAAGTGGCGGAATATCTATGCCTTCAAGAGGGGAACAAAGTTTCTATAGTTGAGATGGATAATAATATAGCTAAGGGAGAAAGCAATACAATACTTCCAACTTTAATGGAAAATTTCTCTGAAAATAATGTTGAAATTTATACTAATCATAAAGTAAATAAAATAGATAAAAACTATATAATTTGTGAAAATGATAATAAAGAAATTAAAATACCTTGTGATTATGTGGTTATGGCAGTTGGTGCTAAATCTAATAGCTTTGAGACTAGCAAATTTTTAGAAAATAATATTAAAGTTGTTAAAATAGGTGATTGTAAAGAAAGAGCATCTGATATAGAAAATGCAATTAAAACTGCTTATGATGCTGCTAATGAAATATAAAATAGATATATATAATAAAAAAATCTTAAAATTAAGGATTATAATAGAGTAGAATATTGAACTATTGAGAGAAGGTATATTAGAAGGAGAAAATTTAATAAATTGAATAGAATTTATTAAATTTTCTCTATTAATTTTTGTAGAATATTCTTTAATTTTTACTAAATACTTTATGACAGTAGATTCCTATCTTTTGTGATATATATCCTAATACGTTTCCACAAAGTAACGCTGGTACAACAGCTTGCCAGTTTCCGTTTAATCCAAAAGTTGAGAAGCATCCACAAAATGCTCCAGATATGAATTCGAATTTTTTTAACTTAGCTTGTATTACCATTACAAAAGAGAAGAAGGCTGTTAAAAAATAAGACCAGTATTCATTTGGGAAAATGGATGATCCTTTTATAATAAGTAAAGCGTAAATAATTCCTGTTGCATTTGAGCAAAGTGATCTAAAAAGTCCTTTAGCCATTCCACCTGAAGAATAATAACTAGTCCAACCAACAAAGCCAGTCCAACTTACCATTCCAAATACTGCTGCCATCCATGCCCAAACTCCAGATAGTACACCAACACTAATAGCTACATATACAAGTACGTCCATAGAAAAATATCCTCCTCATTAGTATCTTATAAACTTTTTAATCGTACCATAATATTTTATCTAAAAGTAAACCTTTAATCAACTTATTAATGTGCTAAAATATAAATAGTTTACAACAGACTAAAAGTTAAATTAAAAAATATTCTATAAAGGAGATCTTATGGAGAATACATGGAAGAAAAAATGGGTAGAGGACATTGAGTATTTAAAAGAAGAGCTTAAGAAAAAACATAAAAATCTATTTGCTTACACAGAGGAAGAACGTTTTGATGAAAAGATAGATAATTTAAAAAACATGGTGAATGAATTAGATTATGAGGAAATGAAGGTGGAAATATCAAAAATTGTGGCTTCTCTTAAGGATGCTCATACTTCACTTATATTTCCTGCTAAAAAGTTTATTCCATTAAAGTTTTATTTTTTTAATGATGGGATATATATTATAAATACCTGTAAAGAGTATGAAAACATGTTATTTAAAAAGGTGTTAGCCATTGAGGATATTAAGATAGAAGATGTATTAGATGATCTTTCTAATATTATTTCCTTTGAAAATGAGTATTTCTTTAAGGCTCAAAGTATGAAATATATGCAAATAGCAGAAGTTTTATATGGACTTTTAATAATTGATAACATGGAGAAAATAAAAATAACATTAGACGACGGAGAATATGAGGTTTTAACATGTTTTTTTGAAGATTTAGTTTATACAAATGAAAGACTTCCCATATATGCTAAAAATGATTCTGAAAATCTTTGGTTTCAAATTTTAGAGGGTGAGGAGTTATACATAAAGTATAATAGCTGTAGGGAGTATGGAGAAGAAAAAATAGAGAAAAAGATTGAAAATATAATATACTTAATTGAAAAAGAAAATATAGAAAAGGTAACTGTAGATTTAAGAAATAATTTAGGAGGAGATTCAACACTTTTTACTCCATTAATAGATTATTTAAAGAGCAATGAAAAGATAAATAAAAAGGAGAGTCTAAAAATTATAATAGGAAGAGAAACATTTTCTTCAGCACTTTTAAATGCTTATACATTTAAAAGTAGTACTAATTCAAAAATAATAGGAGAGCCTAGTGGAGGAAAGCCTAATTGTTATGGAGAAATTTTAAGAATTACTCTTCCAAATAGTAGGCTTGTAATTACTTATTCTACAAGATTTTATAAACTTATTGAGGATGATTCAGTCATGGCACTTTATCCAGATGAAGTTATTTTAGAGTCAATAGAAGATTATATAAATATATAGTTTATTAAAAATGTTAAAGTTTAAGAATTTAAATATTATTTATTAATAATAAATGTAAAATTTTTATATAAATGAGAGAGTTATCATGGATTTTTTTTTGTTAAAATGGTATTATTATAAAATGATAAAAAAATCTAATTCTTAGAGATAAATTTAAGTAAAGTATTAATTGATTTAAACAATAAAATACTTATTATAGAGAAAGTTTTCTTTAGGTATTTAGAGAATTTTAAAAATATTTTAAAAATATAGTAATAATAAAATTACTAAATAAGTAATTAACTTAACTGACAACTTTCCTATTAAGATTGTCTTTTAAGTAAAAATTTAGATATAATATGCGTAATGATTAGTTTAAATAGCATTATAACTTTTGTTTTATGTGGATATAGTATAATCTTTGTGCATTTTATAGAAAATATAACTAGATAATATATCAATAGAGTTAATATATCTATTGATATAAATAAACGAAAGGAGATATTAGGTTTATGAAAAAGAAATTACCTAAGGAAGCTTATGGTGGTGTAAGTGGTAAGGATTATGTTCCTTATTTTACTGGTAAATCAAAAAATGGAGTTAATCTGCCTGTATTAATAATAGGTATAATATTAGCTATTATTTTTGCTGCTTCTACTGCTTATTCAGGTATGAAGTCAGGATTAACTGTTGCTGCTGGTATACCAGGTGCTATCATAGGATCAGTTTTTGTAGGAATATTTGCACGTAGTAAAGGTATTCTTGGAAAAAATATAACTCAAGGTATGGCAAGTGGAGGAGAATCTATAGCAAGTGGTATGATTTTTGTATTGCCAGCAATTATACTAATAGGAAGTAAGTTTACTTTTTTAGAGGGTGTAGCTGTAGGAATAGGAGGAGTTCTATTTGGTATAGGATGCTTATCATTAGTTTATAATTACTTAATAATTGAAGAACACGGGAAACTTATGTATCCTGAGTCAATGGCAATATCTGAGACACTTGTTGCTTCTGAAGGAAGCGAAGACTCAATTAAATTTATGGGGATTGGATTTGTTATAAGTGGTATTATAAATGTTTTAACAGGATCATTTTTTAATGTAATAAATAATACTGTTACTTATTTAGGAAGCAAATTTTACAAGTGGAAGTTTTCTACTGAAGTAAACCCACTTTTACTTGGTATTGGCTTTATAGTTGGATTAGAAGTATCAATTACTATGTTTGCAGGATCTATACTAGCTAACTTTGGTGTAGCTCCATTAATAGGATATTTCAGTGATATGGCAGAGAAAAGTGTTCATTCATGGAATGATGCTTCAATTTTAATTCATCAAATGGACGTAAATGCAATATCAGGAAGTTATGTTAAGTATATAGGAGCGGGAATGATGCTTTGTGGAGGTATTATAGGTGCTATTAAACTTATACCAACTATAATAGTTTCTATAAAAGAAACATTAAAAGCAAGTCCTGTTAATGAAGAAAATGCTGAAAAAAATAGCGGAGCTATAATAATACTTTTAGCAGGAGCTGTAGTAGCTTTTGTTACAGGATTCTTCATTTCTAATAGTATTGGAATGGCTATAGCAGGTGCTATTGTTTCATTAATATTATCATTATTATTCGTAATAGTTGCAGGACGTTTAACTGGTACAATAGGAACATCAAATCTTCCAGTATCAGGTATGACAATAGCTTCATTAGTAATATTAACACTAGTATTTGTTATAATGGGATGGACTGGAAAAGCTGATAATAAGACATTACTTTTATTTGCTACATTCATGGTTGTTGCAATTTCTGTAGCTGGTGGATATAGCCAATCTCAAAAAGTAACATATATAATTGGTGGTAGCAAAAAAGAAATGCAAAATTCTTTCATGATTGCAAGTATAGTTGGTGTTATTGTTGTTACTGGAACAATATTAGTACTTTCTAGTCAATTAGCAATTACTGGAGCAGATGCACCTTTCGCATTACCACAAGCTAACTTAATGTCAACATTAACTTCAGGTATAATGGAAGGAAATTTACCTTGGCCTATGATAATAGTTGGAATAGTTATGGCTATATTCTTATATTTAGTAGATTTACCAATAATGACTGTTGCAATAGGATTCTATTTACCTATATCAACAACTTCTATAATTTTAGTAGGTGCATTAATACGTGTATTTATTGAAAAGATGAGCAAGAGTGATCATGAAAAAGAAGTTAAGGTTTCTAATGGAATAAGTTTATCTTCTGGTCTTGTTGCTGGAGGATCTATTGTGGGATTAATAGGAATAGTTCTACAAGTAACAGGAATAATAACACCTGGAACACCAACTGGCTTTGTAGCTAGCAATGGAATGGCAATAATAGTGCTTATTCTTTTAGTTTTATCAACTACATTGCCTATTATGAAGTCTAAGGTGAAAAATTAAGGTGAAATGTAATGGATAATGACGAGCTTTTAAATATGCGATTTAAAATTTGTGATAATCTTGAATATGAAGTAGATGAAAATAGAATAGTTACTATTTTAGAAAAACAAGATCATAAGATTCAAAGATTTTTTAGAAAGCTGAAGTTTAAGATTCCAATGTATAAAAAAACTACTTTGGATGAATATAGTAGTGAAGTATTTTTGCAAATCAATGGAGCTAATACCGTTAAAGATATTGGTGAGGTCTTAGAGGTTAGGTTTGGTGAAAAAGTACATCCACTTTATGAAAGATTATTAGTTTTTCTAAACCACATATATTTAAATTGTAATTATATTGAAAAAGTAGAATAGACTTTATTTTATAACCTACGAAAATCTTTTTATAGATTTTCGTAGGTTATTTTTTATTTTAGGATATATTTTAATTGAGTATTGATTTTATTGATTCTTTAAGAGATAAATTTAACTAAAGTTAGATACTAAGACTATTACAAAAGAATATAATTACTTTTTATATTCTTTATTTTAGATTAAAAAGTAAGTTTTAAGTAAAAATGGTAAAAAAGGTGATTTAAATATGGTGAAAACATTTGATTAAAAAATTTAAAAATAGTAAAACAATATTAAAAAAGATAATATATAGGAGTGGATAAAATGAATCTTTCAATTAAAGAAAAGTATTCCTTTGGAATAGGAGCAATAGGTAAAGATGCTGTATATGCTATAGTTTATATTTATTTAATGTTTTATTTTACAGATGTATTAGGAGTTGCAGTTGGATTTTTAGGAGGATTATTTTTTGTTGCTAGGATTTGGGATGCTATTAATGATTCTATAATTGGATTAATAGTTGATAATACAAGGACTAGATGGGGAAAATTTAGACCGTGGATTTTAATTGGTACTTTAGTCAATTCTGTTGTTTTAATTTTTAAGCCGTATACTTAAATTAGTGTACGGCTTTTTAGTTTTAAATATTTTAATTTCAATGAAGAAATAGTTTTATATTGTAAGTAGATAATAGGAAAAAAGGTTGATATAATATTTTCTAGAATCTTTAAAAAAAGGAGTAAACAAATGAAGTATTATTTAGCACCAATGGAAGGGATTACTGGATTTATATATAGAAATTCTTATGAAAAGTTTTTTGGAGGTATTGATAAATATTTTGCCCCTTTTGTTGTTCCAAATAGTAGTAAAAGTCTTAAAACTAAAGAATTAAGAGATGTTTTGCCAGAAAATAACGAAGGAATAAACTTAGTTCCACAAATACTTACTAATGATTCGGAAGGGTTTATTAAAACAGCTATGAAGCTTAAGAAGTTAGGGTATAATGAAATAAATTTAAATCTAGGATGTCCTTCAGGAACAGTTGTTGGTAAGAAAAGAGGATCAGGATTTTTAGCTCATAGGGAAGACCTTGATAAGTTTTTAGAAGAAATATTTAAAATAGATGATATGAAACTTTCAATAAAGACTAGATTAGGAATGAATAAATCAGAGGAATTTTATGAGCTTATTGAAATCTATAATAAGTATCCTATGGAGGAGCTTATTATTCATCCTAGAACAAGACAAGATTTTTATGGGAATAAACCTAATTTAGAGGTTTTTAAAGATGCAATTTCTTTAAGTAAGAATCCAATCTGTTATAATGGAGATATTTTTACTGTAGAAGATCATAATAAATTGGTTGAAACATTTAAAGAAGTAGATAAAATAATGTTAGGAAGAGGCGTTTTAGCTAATCCTGCTTTAATGAATGAAATTTTGAACAATGAGTTTATGGATAAAAAGGTATTAAAAGAGTTTCATGATGAAGTATTTAGTAAGTACAGAGAAGTATTTAATGAAGATAGAAATGCAATGTTTAGAATGAAGGAGCTATGGGGATATATGATTTATATGTTCTCCAATAATAAAAAATATGCTAAGAAAATAAAGAAAGCTCAGAAGGTAGTTGATTATAACCAAGCTGTTACAAGTCTTTTTGCAGAACAGGATATAATTAAGGGAGCTGGATTATTTGAAAATAAATAATAAATAGAAGAAAGGTTCTTACTGGAGATAAATTATAATGAGTAAAGAAATAAATGTGTTAAAAATTTCAGGATACAATGATTTTAAATGTATAGCAAATAAGTGTAAATTCACTTGCTGTGAAGGATGGGATATTGATATAGACAATAATACCTATGAAAAATGGAAAAAAGATAAAAAGGATTCTACATATCTTTTAAATGGGGTCAAAACTAAGGAGTGCAATGGTAAGAAAGAGTATTTTATAAATAAAGAAATCTCTGAAAAATGTCCATTTTTAGATGGAGAGGGATTGTGTAATATAGTTAAAAGTCATGGAGAAGGATATTTATCAAAAACATGTCATTCATTTCCTAGGATAAATAATAACTTTGGATATAAGAGAGAGTTATCTTTATCATGTGCATGTCCAGAGGTTATAGAAATGTTAGATAAAATGAAATTGAAAATACTTATGGAGCCTGAATGTAGGAATAATAAAGAGGAGTTATTAAAATTTAAAAGTGAAAATATAAATCAAGGGGAAGATTTATTGGAACTTAAAATAAGAGAGGCTTTAATAGACATAGTAAGTGAAGAGAAATTTTCTTTAGATGAACGACTTTTAATAGGCTTTGATATGCTTTTAAATATCTTAGAAGATGAAATTTATACTAGTAAAGAAAGCTTATTAGAAGAACTAGAAAAGTATAGAGATAATGAATATAGAAAAGAAGTAGCATATGTTTATAATGAAATAGATTTAAATATAGTTGATTCACTACCAGAAATAAATTCTTTGTTTTTAGATATGGTGGAGAATTATAGAAAAGTTTCAAATTTAAAATGTATATTAGAAGAGATATCAAACTTTTCAGAAAGTGCTAATATAGAATTTTTAAGTGATGTTTGGAAGGAATATAAAGAGGAGTTTAAAGAATTTAATAAACTCCTTGAAAAATGTATTACATCTAAGATTTATAGTAATTGTATTAGTGATGATATAGAAGATATTATACTTTCTTTTCAGCTAATTATATTAGAGTATTTATTAGTAAGATATTCTGTTTTTTTAAATTATTGTATAAATGGTGAAAAAATACAGAGTGAAAAAGTAAAAGATTATATTGTTGCTTTTTCAAGAGTTATTGGAAATAATACAGAAGCAGTTTTAGAATTCTTAAGTGATGGATTTGAAGATCCAATCTTAGAAATGGGATATTTATGTTTTATAACCCTATTTTAAATTAAGCTTTATTTGTACTTAAATTAGAAGATTTATTAGAATATAGTATAGAATAAAAGTTTGCTATAGAGGATGTGTATGAAAATAAATTTTATTATTGTATTTTGATACACGTTCTTTTTTTATTATTTTAAATAAAGAAGTTCGTTTATATCTATTTTTATTATAGAGTATAGCATGATTTTTTTATCAATAATAAATAATATCTTGAAAATATAATTAATTATATTTGTAATAACAAAATATTTTTCATGCGTTAAAAAGTTTTTATAACTTTACCATTAATTTACTTGATGTTATTATTATACATATAAGTAAATTAAAGTAAAAAAATATGTGGATTTAATAAAGGGGGAAAATTAATATGCAATCATTTAACAAAAGTGGGACAGCTTTAGGAGCGGCAATTGCATTTGCTTTAACCTTATCACCTACCTTAGTAATGGCTGAAACAAGACAAATTTCTGAATCTGAAACAGTAAATGTTGGCTTCATAAAAGATGGAGAAAGATCAACAATATTCAATCAAAACTGGAAGTTTTTTAAGGGAGATCCTTCTGGTGCTGAAAGAGTAGAATTTGATGATTCTTCATGGAGAGGATTAAACTTACCTCATGATTGGAGTATTGAAGGAGATTTTACTGTACAAGGAGAAGCAGAAAGTGGATTCTTATTGGGAGGAACTGGATGGTATCGTAAAGCCTTTGTAGTTCCAAAAAAGTATAATGGTAAAGATTTTACATTAAACTTTGATGGTGTATATATGAATGCTGAGGTATATGTGAATGGTAAAAAAGTTGGTGAACATAATTATGGATATACTTCTTTTGCCTTTGATATTACTGAAGCTTTAGTATGTGATGGACAAAGTGAAAATATAATTGCTGT
Organism: Clostridium sp.; assembly: GCF_029258205.1. GTDB lineage: Bacteria > Bacillota > Clostridia > Clostridiales > Clostridiaceae > Sarcina. The sequence continues at coordinate 8,779 of NZ_JARHZJ010000031.1, read as the reverse complement.
TAAGGTATCTAACCCTATACCAACTAGTAGATGGTATTCAGGTAGTGGAATTTATCGTGATGTAACTTTAAGTGTAACAGACTCTATTCATGTTGCTAATTCAGGAACAACGGTTACTATCCCTAAGCTTGAAGAACAAAAAGAGGAAAATGTAGATGTAGCTATTGAGACTATTGTTGAAAACGAATCCAGAAATGATTCTAATGTTACTGTAAAGAGCACAGTAGTAAATTCTAAGGGAGAAGAAGTTAGTGAAGCAGTAATAAATGAACAGAATATAGGAGTTAATGAAAGTTATACTTTTAAGCAAACTGCTATTGTAAATAATCCTGATTTATGGTCAGTTAATAATCCAAATATGTACAAAGTAAAAAGTGAAGTATTATTAGATGGAAAAGTTATAGATACTTATTTTACTGATTTTGGATTTAGATATTATAATTTTGACAAGGATACTGGATTCTCTTTAAATGGAGAAAATATGAAGTTAAAAGGAGTTTGTATGCACCATGACCAAGGAGCTTTAGGCTCAGCTTCTTATTATCGTGCAGTAGAGCGTCAAATGGAGAAGATGAAGGAGATGGGCGTAAATGCAATCCGTATTTCTCATAATCCAGCTAGTGAAATGTTGTTAGAAATTTGTAATCGTTTAGGATTGTTGGTTATTAACGAAGCCTTTGATACATGGATAAATCCAAAGAACGGAAATGTAAATGACTTTTCTAAGTATTTTAATGAAACAATAGGAGAAGATAATGGAATTTTAAATGGTTCTTCAGAGATGACATGGGGAGAGTTTGAAGCTAGATCTATGGTTAAAAATTCTAAGAATAATCCATCTATAATAATGTGGTCAATAGGTAATGAGGTATTAGAAGGAATTAGTGGAAGTGCATCTAACTATACTAATGTAGCTCAAAATATAATTTCATGGATTAAGGATGAGGATGAAACAAGACATGTTACTATAGGTGATAATAGAACTAAAAATGGAGATAAAACAGCAGAGGCTATTTCAGAAGTGGTTGATGACAATGGTGGATTAGTTGGATTTAACTATGCAAATGAAGGACAATTTGCAGAGCAAAGAGCAAACCATCCAGATTGGACACTATATTCATCTGAAACTAGTAGTGCAGTTCATACTAGAGGATATTATAAAACAAAGGGAATAAATTACAGTAATCATAGTATTTCAGAATATGATAACAATCAAACAAAAGTTGGTTGGGGACATTCAGCTAGTGATGCTTGGAAGTTTGTAATAAAAAATGATTATAATGCTGGAGAATTTGTTTGGACAGGATTTGACTATATAGGAGAGCCTACTCCTTGGAATGGTACTGGTACAGGAACAGTTGGTGGAGGAAAGGGAGCATCTCCAAAATCAAGTTACTTTGGTATAGTTGATACTGCTGGATTTGAAAAGGATATATATTATTTATATCAAAGTCAATGGAATGATGACGTAAATACATTACATGTACTTCCAACATGGAACAGAGAAGATATAGTTATAGAAAATGGAAATGTTGAAGTAAATGTATTTACTGATGCTCACAAGGTTGAATTATATTTAAATGATAAAAAGATTGGAGAGCAAACTTCAACTGAGCATAAAACTGATGCAGGATATAAATATTATACTTTTGAAAATGATTCTTTATATCCAGTGTTTAATGTTCCTTATAAAGAAGGTACATTAACTGCTAAAGCATATGACAAAGAGGGAAATGAAATAATAAATACAGAGGGAAGAAATACAGTAAAAACAACAGGTAAGGCTTCTACTGTAAGATTAAGTGCAGATAAAGATAATATTGATTCAGATGGATATGATTTATCTTATATTACTGTAGACATTGTAGATAAAGATGGAAATATAGTTCAAAATGCAGAGAATAGATTAAATTTTAATTTAGAAGGCAATGGAAAGATTGTAGGAGTTGATAATGGAGATCAAACAGATATAGAGTCTTATAGACCTAAAAGTAATACAGAAGCTTCTAGAAAAGCATTAAGTGGTAAGGCCTTAGTAATAGTTCAATCAACTAAGGATGCTGGAAATATGACATTAAATGTTTCAGGTGAGGGATTAGAATCTCAATCTATAGAAATTAATACTGTAAACAACGCTGGAGAAGATAAGTTCTTAGAATCTTATGAAATAGTTAAAGATTACTATGTTAAATTAAATGAAAAGCCAGAGTTACCAAGCAAAGTAGAAGGAAGATATAGTGATGGAACAACTGAAACTTTTAATATTTCATGGAATGAATATGATGAATCACAATTAAATACTCCACAAGTATTTAAGATAAATGGTAAATTAGAAGGAACAGATGTGGCTGTAAATGTAAATATTCATGTAATTGGTGATGTGGTTTCAATGGAAAATTACTCAACATTTACTTATGCTGGACAAATTCCTACACTTCCTAAGACTGTTAAAGGATATTTAGCTGATGGAAATGAAAGTGAAGAGTTTAAAGTGGATTGGAAATTAGAGGGTGTAGATTTCTCAGAACCTAATAAAACAGTTGAAGTTTTAGGTGAAGTATCTTTATTAGGCAAAAAATATATTGTTACTTCAAAAGTACGTGTAGTTGAGCCTTTAAAAGCTGCGTCTAACTTAGCTATAAATAATTCTTCTAATAAAGATGTTCCTGCTTTAAGCCAAAGTTGTGTTTCTCAAGCTGACAATTTAAATTCTATTAATAATGGGATAACTAATAATGGTACAGATACAGGAGAACGTTGGACAAACTGGAATGAAAGAGGTTTAACTGTAAGTGGTCAACCTAAAGGAGCATATGTTCAATTAGACTGGAAAAACAAATATGATATAGATAGATTAGATTTATGGTTATTTACTGATAATATTTATGGAAGAATTCCTAAGAAAGTTGAAATAAGTTATAAAAACGAAGCTGGTGAATATGAGGTGGTTTCTCACTCAAATACAACAGAGGTATCATATCTTGCTGGAGAAACAACTTATTTCTTAGATAAAGTAATAAATACTGACAGTATTCGTGTTTATATGCAACAACCTGAAGTTGGTAAGTGTATTGGATTATCAGAGGTTGCGGTATATGAGTATGTACCAAAAATAAGTGCTAATGAAGGTAATAAATTATCTGAAATAAAATTAGATGGAAAAGTCTTAGAAGGATTTAATCCTGATACTAATGAATACACAGTTAATTTAAAAGAGTTACCTAAAACTGTAGAAGCTTCAGAAGAAGAAAATGTAGCTGTAACTATATTACCAGTTCATAATAATAAATCAATAGTTATTGCTCGCTCAGAGTCAGGTTCTAAAAACATCTATACTGTAAATTATTTATTAAAAGAATCAGAAGGTTCAGCAGATGTTAATGAAGATGGTTCTATAAATGTAGGAGATTTATCAATAGTATCTAAATATCAAGGAGAGGTTATATCAGAAAATGCTTTAAGCGAAAAATCTGATATAAATAAGGATGGTATAGTAGATAAATCTGATATACAAATAGTTATGGATAAGATTTTAGGAGAATAATCTTTTAAATAAAAAATAATTTTTATAAAAAGGGCTTTATCAAAAATTTATTTTTATAAGGCTCCTTTTTATTATGATTTTTTTTAATATAGAGATTATATAAAAAATGATAATATGTTAGCTTTAGAAAGCTGAATTTTATATTGATTTTAGAATTTTTAGTAAAGTTTTTAATTATTATAAAAGATTTATATATAAGTAGTAAGGATATTAAAGTAATAAATATCAAATTTTAACTATAAAATAGTAAAAAGTACTTATGTTTAAAAATATAAAGGAGGATGAATATAAGGGTGGTTAGGGATATAATTATTCAATTAGTAGAAAAAAAGGAGTTTTTTGAGGGGCTTTTGCTTGAGCATTTACAAATTTCCTTAATTGCTATTATCATAGCTTGTATTATTGGATTAGTGTTAGGTATTTTAATTAGTGAGTATAAAAAAAGTTCTAAACTGGTTCTTGCAATTGTAAATTTTGTTTATACTATTCCATCAATATCATTATTAGGATTTTTAATTCCTTTATCAGGTATAGGTAATACTACTGCAATTATAGCATTAACCATATATGCTCTTTTGCCAATGGTAAGAAATACACATACAGGAATTTGTAATATTGATAGTAGAATTTTAGAGGCAGCAGAGGGAATGGGAAGCACTAAATTTCAAATTTTGTATAAAATAAAGATTCCTCTTGCAATGCCAGTTATTATGTCAGGAATAAGAAATATGGCTACTATGACTATTGCTCTTGCTGGTATAGCTTCTTTTATAGGAGCAGGAGGATTGGGGGTTGCTATTTATAGAGGAATAACAACAAATAACTCTTCTATGACTTTAGCAGGAAGTTTACTTATAGCTTTATTAGCTATAATAGTAGATTTTATTCTTAGTAGAATAGAAAGATTATGGACTAGGAATGGAAAAAATGAAGAAAGGAAAAAGAGAATAGTTGTAAGTTTAATAATTATAATTTGCACTTTAATATTTGGAAAAATGATTACAAATGGGGGAAGGGTAAGTACATTAAATGTTGCTACAAAACCTATGACAGAGCAGTATATAATTGGATCTATGTTAAAAGAAGTAATAGAGGAAGATACTGATTTACAAGTTAAATTAACTCAAGGAGTTGGAGGTGGTACATCTAATATTATGCCTGGTATGGAAAGTGGAGAATTTGATATGTATCCAGAATACACATCAACTGGATGGAATATGGTTTTAAAGCATGAAGGATTTTATGATGAAACTATGTATGAAGATTTAAAGAAAGAATATAAAGAAAAATATAATTTTAAATGGACAGGAGTCTTTGGATTTAATGATACTTTTGGATTAGCTGTGAGGAAGGATATAGCAGAAAAGTATAATCTTAAAACCTATTCAGATCTTGCAAAGATATCAGATAAACTAGTTTTTGGTGCTGAATATGATTTCTATGAAAGACCTGATGGATATGATGCGTTTTGTTCAACTTATGGGTTTAATTTTAAAGAAACCATTGATTTAGACATAGGGTTAAAATATCAAGCTATGAATGAAGAAAAAGTTGATGTTATGGATATATTCACTACAGATGGACAGCTTGCTGTTGCAGATGTAGTAGTTTTAGAAGATGATAAAAAGTTCTTTTCTTCAGCTATGGGAGCTATGGTAGTAAGAAATGAAATTTTAGAAAATTACCCAGAATTAAATAATGTTTTTAAAAAACTAGAAGGAATTTTGAATGATGAAAAGATGGCATATTTAAATTATAGAGTGGAGACAGAGGGTGTTGATGCTGAAGTCGTTGCTCATGAATTCTTAATAGAAACAGGAATTCTTAAATAGGAGGAATATAAAATGAGCACAATTATTAGATTTCAAAATATAAAAAAAGCTTACGGAGAAAATACAGTTATAGAAAACTTTAATCTGGATATTGAAAAGGGAGAATTCTTAACTGTAGTTGGAAGTTCGGGGTGTGGAAAAACAACGATTTTAAAAATGATAAATGGACTTATAAAACCAGATGAAGGAATAATATTAGTTCGTAATAAGAATATTGAAGATGAAGATATAATATCTCTTCGCAGAAATATAGGATATTCAATACAGGGAAGTGTTCTATTCCCTCATATGACAATAGAAAAAAATATTGCATATGTTCCAAATCTATTAAATAAAAATGATAAAGAGAAAATTAAGAATTCAGTTAAAAAATGGATGGATATTGTAGGTCTAGGTGAGGAACTTTTAAATAGATATCCAGATGAACTTTCAGGAGGGCAACAACAAAGAGTAGGAATTGCAAGGGCTTTATCAACATCACCAGACATACTTCTAATGGATGAACCATTTGGAGCAGTAGATGAAATTACAAGATTTCAATTACAAGAAGAAATAGCTAGAATTCATAAACAGACAGGAATAACAATTATTTTTGTGACACATGATATTTCAGAAGCTATTAAACTTGGGACAAAGACTCTTGTCATGAATGAGGGGAAAATTGAACAATATGGAAAGCCTAAAGAGATTTTAAATAACCCTAAAACTGAATTTGTGGAAAAGTTAGTTTCAAGAGAAAAGAAGTTTCATGATATGTTTGAAAGTAAATAGAAATTAATTATAAGTAGAATCTAATCATTAGCTAAAGTAAATAAAAAAGACCTTATTTTTATCTTTATAAATAGTAAGGTCTTTTTGTATTAAATTTTATTTTGATGTACTTAAGGTAATAGAGTCTTTAATAAAAAAGTTACTATTACTATATTTAGTTACTATTTTAAAATTATAATATTTTCCTATTTTTATGAAATAAATTCTCTTGCAAAGTTGGTTATGGCCTTTTTCATTCTATTTACTTCTGAAATAGTTAAATCTCTATCTTCTTTAGAAGCTGCTACTGCACAGCCATATCCATTTTCACCTTTATTAGGTCTTTTTAGGGACTTAACTAAAAAATCTATATCATCCTTTAAGTCTGGAGCATTTTCCATAAGATATTTAGCCTTATTTATATCTCTTATACCTTCTTTTAATCTCTCTAGTCTAGGAGTAGAGTAGAAAGTATTAGTTGTGCTATCCTTTTCTGCTGGATAGATAAGAAAAGGATCTCCAGGTTCCCAGTATTTATAAGATATATTTTCTAAAGGATTGTTAACCCAACCATCCCATGACCAACGTAAAAAGCCATTGGTATTTTGGCATAGTGAGTACCACATAGTCCAAGCACTTTCTGAGGTATCACTTATAGTAAAACTATTTGGATAATCTCCAGTACAAGTGTATATTGTAGTTAATAATTTAAGGTTTTGTCTATGAATAGCCATATTTTTCATATGATCAGAATTATGATTTATATGGGATAATCCAATTGATATATCATCTATTCTATCTAAGAAAGAGTAGTCATTTCCATTTTCATAATTCATAGCAGAAGAGATTTTAAAATGCTCTCCAGACTCATTTTTTATACTTTCAATTAAATCAACGGAAGCTTTTAAATCATACATACTTCTTTCATCCATTGAAATATAAGTTATATTAAACCAACCCTTTTCTTCAAGATGAGACATAAATGAAGTTAAAAACTGTGTCCATATACTTATCCAAAGTTCACTACCAGGATTAGGATTTATTGACTCATTTCTATTTGTAGTTTCATTAAAGTATTGAATTCTATTATCCCAAGGAACAATACTATAACACTTTATTTGTCCAAAGTCATTTTCAGGATCTAGAATTTTTAAATCTACATTAAATTGAATCCACTTATCAAAGTCATTATATTCAAATTCAAAGGTGTCATGAGAGTTTTTAATCCACTTAATCATGGAAGGGTCACTATCATAAGATTGATGGTTCCAAGCTTCATTAACTATATTAGCTATAACACCACGTCCTCCCATATCTCTGTATTCTTCAAGACTATCTTTTAAATATTTGAAATGATTTTCTGTAAATAAATCTTCTTTTGCTACACCATAATATCTTGCTGTGGTATAAGGATGTTGCCAAAATTCAATTTGAGTATTTGTTTCCTTTGGAAGAGGTTGCATTAAGTTTAAAATCTCAAAGGAATAATCAAAAATATAAGGCTTTTCTAATTCATCAGCAGTAACTTTAATAGAACCAGTATAAATTCCAGGCTTTGCATATCTAGGAATTTTTATATTAATCCAAGCAGATTTTACTTTATTTTCTTCTAAATCTATTGAGTCAGATTTATGAATTATATCTGGGAATAATTCAACTGGGGAAGAAGGATTACTACGGCCTATATTTGCTAATGTTTCTTTAAGCCAAGAAATTTTAAGATTATTTGAAGGGATTAAATCTTCATTTTCATTTGTAAAGTCACTTGAAGAAATTGAAATATTACTAACACAAGAGGATTCAGTCCATAAAACAATTTTAGAATTAAGTTCATCTCCTATCCAAGCTACATAACTCCATGAGTTTAAATTTAATTTCTTTATTTCATCATAATCTTTTTGGAGGTAATGAAAGTCTGTAGAGCCAATAGAAGCACCTAGATTGGTATTTTTTTTCATGAAATAATTATTTCTCCTTTTTCAAAATTTTAGTAATAAATATATTGTAAGATAAAACTTTTAAAAATAGAACATTTAAAAAGTATATTGTTAAAAGATTAGGTAAAGAAGAAAAAAAGTGGACAAATAAAATTATCCACTTTAAGTTAGTCTATTATAATATTTCTAATACTTCTACAGTATAGTTTCCACCAGGAGCTTCAACTTCTATTACATCTCCAATCTTTTTACCCATTAGGGCTTTTCCTAAATCAGATTCTATACTTATACACATGTTTTCTAAATCTAAATCCATAGTTGTAACTAAAGTAACAACATCTTCATCATCATCTTCAACAAATTTTATTCTAGCCTTGCTATTAAGACCTAGTGTAGATTTATCATTATTTTCTTCATCAACTATTATTGCTGTTGAAATCATAGTTAAAAGATATTGTATTCTATTATCGTTCTCTCTATAGTTTCTACAAGCTTCTTTATACTCAGCGTTTTCTGATCTATCACCATGGGCTGCTGCCTCAAGTTTCTCTTTTGCAATCTTTGCTCTAACAACAGACATTCTATAGTCTAATTCTTCTCTTAATTTTCTAACATTTTCCTCTGTCAAATAATTATTCATCTTAAAAACTCCTTTAAATGAAATACTTTATTTTATCATTATACAACATTTATATAAATTTTAAAGATATTAAGTA
>NZ_JARHZJ010000063.1 GCF_029258205.1 Clostridium sp. | reverse complement strand
AGGAATTTCACTTCCTAGCACAGGTGGACCTGGAACAGCTAGATTTATTAAAATAGGATTAGCTCTACTAGGAGTAGTTTTTGTTTTAGGTTTAGGATATGTTGCATTAGATAAGAAAAAAAGAGCTTAAATAAAAAAATGACAGAATAAATTTTATGATTAATTAAATAAAAAACTTCTTTTATTTGTTTGAATACTTATAAAAGAAGTTTTTTTACATAATTGTAAAGGAGAATAATAAGGTAGAACATTACCTAAAATTAATTAATATGAAAATTTTAAAAAGAATATATCTAATATTATTGATAGTAATAGCATTAATAGCTATTGGAGTTTTACTTTATCCTAGCATAGCTAATTATATAAATAATAAATATGCAGTTAATACTATTTCAGAATATGAAGATACTATTGAAAAAATATCAGAAAACAAATTAAATAAGTTAGTTGAAAAAGCACGTATTTATAATATGGACATAGCTAAAGACATAAAACCTAAGGATAAATTTGAAAGTGGATATATGTTTGGATATATTGATATTCCTAAAATAAATATTAAATTACCAATTTATGAAGGAACTAGCAAGGAGATATTGAAAAAAGGAGTTGGAGTTATAGAAGGAACTTCTATACCAATTGGAGGTGAAAATACTCATTCAGTATTATCAGCTCATACAGGGTTAGTAACACAAAAATTATTTACCGATATTGATCAATTAAAGAAAGGAGATTTGTTTTATATAGATATATTTGATATGAATTTAACTTATAAGGTAGATGATATTAGTATAGTGAAACCAAATGATACAAGTAAAATAAAAGTTTATCCGAATAAAGATTATGTAACTCTTTTGACATGTTATCCTTATGGAATTAATACAGAAAGATTATTAGTTAGAGGAGAACGAGTGTTTTTAGAAAATAATAATTCTAAACAAATAGATAGTAATGTTAATTACAATGTTGAAACGAGATGCATAAATAAAGAGTTAATTATTATAAGTTCAGTGTTAATTATATTTATTGTATTAGTAATTATACTTATATTAAGAAAAATAAAAAAAGCTTAATTGTAAAATGAAATTGAACTAAAATAGATAATACTTAGAAAGGCGTTTCATACTTTTTTAAAGAAAGAAGAAAATTATATAAATAAATATTAAAATTATTAAGATTCTAAAAAGCAATCTTTGAATATATAGAAAGTTTTTATAATAAAAGACTGCATTCATCTCTTGCTTATAATACTCCTAATGAAATAGAGTTTAAAGCTTTGAATGCAGCCTAAATAAGTTAGAATTTTCTTGTTTAAGATATTAGCATAAACCAAATCATAATTGAATTAATTGAAATGATTGCTATAAGTCTTATTGAAATATTATAATTATTGAAATATATATTTTTTAGTTACTAAGGCTTTATAGATTCTTAGTTTTCTTTATTAGCTATTTCAAGAACTATTCTATTTATGAAGTCAGCTAAAGGCATAGCACCTTCTTCACCGTTCTTTCTGCTTCTTACAGAAACTTCTTTATTTTCAGCTTCTTTTTCTCCAACAACTAAGATATAAGGAACTCTTTCTAATCTAGCTTCTCTTATTTTGTAACCTATTTTTTCAGCTCTGTGGTCAGCTTCAACTTTAACTCCTCTTCTTCTTAATTCTTCAACAACTTCATTTGCATAATCAGCATATTTATCTGATAAAGGAAGAACTTTAGCTTGAACTGGAGCTATCCAAGTTGGAAGGGCACCTGCATATTTTTCTATAAGCATTGCTAGTGTTCTTTCATAACATCCAATTGAACTTCTGTGAATGATGTAAGGACGTTTCTTTTCTCCATCTTTATCGATGTAGTACATTCCAAATCTTTCAGCTAAAGCGAAGTCTATTTGGATAGTTATGATTGTATCTTCTTTACCATGAACATTCTTAAATTGGATATCAAGTTTTGGACCATAGAAAGCAGCTTCATCATCAGCTTCAGTAAAGTCTATATTTAAATGATTTAATATTTCTCTCATTATATTTTGAGTGTTTTCCCAAGCTTCAGGATCATTGATGTATTTCTCAGTATTATTTGGATCCCATTTTGAGAATCTGTAAGTAATATCATTAGCTATTCCTAAAGTTTCCATAACATATTTAACTAAGTCAACAGTATTTTTGAATTCATCTTCTAATTGTTCTGGAGTACATACTATGTGCCCATCAGCAAGAGTAAATTGTCTTACTCTTATAAGACCATGCATTTCTCCTGAAGATTCATTTCTAAATAGAGTAGAAGTTTCAGCAAATCTTACTGGTAAGTCTCTATAACTGTGTTGAGTTGAGTTATATATTGCGTATTGGAATGGGCAAGTCATTGGTCTTAAAGCAAATACTTCACTATCATTTTCCTCATCACCTAAAACGAACATACCATCTTTATAGTGATCCCAGTGTCCTGAAATTTTGTAAAGGTCACTCTTAGCCATTAAAGGAGTTTTAGTTAAAACATATCCTCTTCTTTGCTCTTCATCTTCTATCCATCTTTGAAGAGTTTGGATTATTCTAGCTCCTTTTGGCATTAATAGTGGAAGTCCTTGACCTACATTTTCATCAGTAGTAAAGATTCCAAGCTCTCTACCTAATTTATTATGATCTCTTTTCTTAGCTTCTTCTAAAGCTTCTAAATAAGCATCTAATTCTGATTTCTTAGGGAAAGCAGTTCCATATACTCTTGAAAGCATTTTGTTTTTTTCGTCACCTTTCCAGTAAGCACCAGTAGATCTTAATAATTTAACTGCCTTTATTGGTTTAATAGCCATTAAATGAGGTCCTGCACAAAGGTCTACAAAATCACCTATTTGGTAGAATGAAATTACTTCATCTTCTGGAAGGTCATTTATAAGTTCAACTTTGTAAGGTTCATCTTTCATAAGGTCTAGAGCTTCCTTTCTAGGAAGTTCAAATCTTTTTATTTCAGGATTTTCTTTTATTATTTTTTTCATCTCTTCTTCTAATTTATTTAATTGTTCAGCAGAGAATGGTTTTTCAGTATCAAAATCATAATAGAAACCATTATCTATTGATGGTCCTATAGCTAATTTATCTTGAGGAAATAATCTTTTAACTGCAGCTGCTAATACATGAGAAGCAGTATGGTCAAAAGCATGTTGACCTTCTTTAGAATCGAAAGTACAGATTTCTAATGAAGAATCTTCATTAACTATAAATCTTAAGTCCTCAACTTTTCCATTTAATATACCACAACAAGCATTTCTAGCTAGTCCTTGGCTTATGCTTTGAGCTATTTCAAAAATTGATAGTCCAGCTTCAACTTCTTTTATTGAACCATCTTTAAGTGTAATTTTTATCATGTTAATTTCTCCTTTCAAAATAAATTTCTTTTAATTTTCATTCATATAAAATAAAAACTCTCATCCCTATTCTAAATATAGAAAAGGGACGAGAGTGTATATTCCCGTGGTTCCACCCAAATTGTACTTTAATAATCTAAAAATAAAGTACCACTTAAATTTAATCGTAACGTGATTATGACGGACTGGATTAGAGTCACTCAGAGGTAGTCTTCAACTAATTCCATTTAAAAGTACTTGCAGCTACTGTACTTTCTCTCTGAAAATGTACCAAAGTTTACTCGTCTCTTCATTGTGTTAATAAATTTATAATATTTACTTTAGATTATAAGTTTATTGTTTTTGTATGTCAATGGATAAAATAAAAATAAATTCTAAGTTATAAGATAAGATTTTATAAGTATTTAGGTGGAAATAGGTTCTGAATATTATAAATTTAATTCAAAAAAAGATATTAATTTAATTAAAATTTTTAAAAAGTAATTTGTAAAAAAATCTTGAAATAGAATTTGAAAAATATTATAATAAAAACATAGTTTTGCAGGTGTGGCGGAATTGGCAGACGCACTAGACTTAGGATCTAGCGCCTACGGCGTGGGGGTTCGACTCCCTTCACCTGCACCACTAAGCGGGTGTAGTTCAATGGTAGAACACCAGCCTTCCAAGCTGGATACCCGGGTTCGATTCCCGGTACCCGCTCCATTTTTTTTAGTTTGCTGTAAAATTATTAAAGAAAATACAATATACACCATTGAGTTGGTTGGTAGAGTACTTGATTCTTAATCAGTGAGTATCGGGTTCAAATCACTTATGGTGTACTAAGCATTGATTCGTGATTGATGCTTTTTTATTTTTATAAAAATTAAATATATAGTTTGTTTAGTAAATATAATTTTTTAGCATATTAATATTTTTCTAGTAATAAATATATAAAGGGATATAATTAATTAAATAGTAATCTGCAAAATATGTAAGTAGTTTATAGGAATTAAGTTTTTAAGAAATATTATTTTTAGTAAGAGTAAATTTGGATTATAAACTAAGTTAGAGGAATATATAAAAGCTATAAGAGAAGTTTCTTAGGAAGAAGCAATATTTTTTATAGATAATTATTAGTATTGGGAGATATTAAGTAAAGGTCAAGAATGAACTCAAGAATTATTGATAGTAGTAGGAAAAGGAAATCATATTAAAGGCAAAAGAATAGCTTTATTTTATGATGAATATTATAATTAATAAAAAATAAAGCTGTATCAAAACTTAATTAGCCTTGATACAGCTTTTTTATATGCAATTTATTGCTTTTTGCAATATAAAATCTTCTACATATTCCTCTGAATAAACTTTTCTTCCCATAAGACTAAATATTATTTCATTACTACAATATCCTTCTTTATAAAGTTTTAAGTTCTTAGTTAATTTTTTTAAAGAACCAGGTGTAAGATCTAGCATAATTTTTATCTCATTACCAGTATAAAAGCTTTTTCTAAAGATTTTTCTTAGGTTATTTTGCATATCAAGTTTATAATTTAAATCTATAACTTTGTCTCTATGAGGGCCTATTTTAGACCTATGATGTTTTTTGCATAAATATTTATAATTAAGTTTAAAATCTAAACCGCCTTCTGATTTATGAACTATGTGATGAACATCTGCATAATCACCACAAATTTCACAATAATAAGACATATAATCCTCCTTAACTTTATAATACCCATTTATAGTAATAAAATAGCATAAAAAAATAGTTTAATCAATATAAGTAAGGTTTTTAGATGGAGATGAGTGTATATAAAGGAATTTAGGATTTTTTACACTTTGATGTTAAAAATATTTGGCAATATAATTAAAATATAAAGGATATAAGGGGAGTTTGCGATGCGTAACTTATTTCGTCAAAGACTAAAAAGAGAAGAAAATCCCGAAAAGTTTTGGGATGAATTAATAGTAAAGAATCAAACTCTAAAAGGAAGAATGTTCAAAGATGAACCTATAACAGAAGATACTAAATACTTACATTATGTAATCTTTAACAGAAAAGTTGGCTTTCAAAATGTCTGGGTAATGGTTCCTAACTTTAGTCGTTTAATAGAATTTATAGAGTATGTATTTATGCCAGAAGCATATTATAAATGGGTTGAAGGAAAAAATAAACTAATAACACATATACCATCAATTGATGTAGAAAAAATAATTTCTATGATAAATAGAAAATCAACAGAAGAAGAAAAACAAAAAATGAAGAATGATATTTTAGCATTAAGAAAGTTAAAAGGATTAAGTGCTGAAAATGGAATGAGAAAATTAAAAATATTCTGTAGTAGATTTAATAATAATTGGCTTGGAAATGATGATGAATTTTTATATTTAAAAGCTTTTAATAATGCTGAAGAATTAGGGAATTTTGTAGTAGAAACTAACTTACAAACAGATTGTGAAGATTGTTATGAAAAAGCCATAGGAATGACTAAAGAAGAATGGTTTAAAGTTTGTGAAAATGCTGATAAAAATAAAGAAGCTGAGGAAAAATTTAAAACAATTTTATTTAAGCACTTAGAAGATATTGTATAAAATTAAAATTTTTTGATATTTTAAAATTAAAATCGCTTAGTATTAATAAAAATATAAATTAAAAAATATTGACATTTTTAAAATGACTATGTATAATATTTTTTGTTGATTCAAGTTTGTATCTTTAGCTCAGCTGGATAGAGCAACGGCCTTCTAAGCCGTGGGTCAGGGGTTCGAATCCCTTAAGGTACACCATACTGGGATATCGCCAAGCGGTAAGGCAACGGACTTTGACTCCGTCATTCGCAGGTTCGAATCCTGCTATCCCAGCCAGTTTTTAATTTGGTTAAAAAACTTGACAACATATTAATAGTATGTTATCATATAAATATACTAAGCGGGTGTAGTTCAATGGTAGAACACCAGCCTTCCAAGCTGGATACCCGGGTTCGATTCCCGGTACCCGCTCCATTTTTTAGGTTTTATTGTAAATTTATTTAAAAAATTACAATATGCACCATTAGCTCAGTTGGTAGAGCACCTGACTCTTAATCAGGGAGTCCAGGGTTCGAATCCCTGATGGTGCACCAAGCATCGTTTTATAAGCGATGCTTTTTTTATTTTATGTAAAAATATCGATACATTTGATATAAGAAATTTTAGTTAATATAATACTAGGTAATAAGAATTTTATTTAAGAGCAGATTTTTGAAGGGAGATAGAAATGAAACCTATAAATAAAATTGCTGCTATTCATGATATTTCATGCTATGGTAGAGCAGCATTAGCAACTATAATACCTATATTATCTTCAATGGGAAATCAAGTGTGCCCACTTCCAACAGCGGTATTGTCAACACATACAGATGGATTTGGAAAACCGGCAATGAGAGATTTAAGTGATTTTATATACGAAACTAAAGATCATTGGAAAAGACTTAACTTGAATTTTAAATGCATATATAGTGGATATTTAGCTGATCCTAATCAAGTTAAATTTGTTGAAAAATTTATAGAAGAGTTTAAAGATGAGGATACTTTGGTAGTTATAGATCCTGTTATGGCTGATAATGGCAAACTTTATGATGGCATGAGTGAGAAAATGATTGAAGAAATGAGAACTTTAATAAAAAGTGCAGATATAATAACTCCAAATATTACAGAAGCTTCTTTACTTTTAGGTAAAGAATATAAAGAAGGTTTAAGTGAAGTTGAGATAAGAGAATATTTAATAGGGTTAGGGAATTTAGGTCCTAAAATAAGTATAATAACGAGTGTATCAAGTTCAATGGGAAATGAATATATTGATACTGTGCTATATGATAGAGAAGAAAAAATGTTTTACACCTATTCTCATAAAAGAATAAATGCTTTTTATTGTGGAACAGGTGATGCTTTTGCTTCGTTGCTGATAGGATGGATATTAAGAGGTGAAAGCAATGAAAAAGCGTTGGAAAAGTCATGTGATTTTATTGCAGAAGCTATAGAATATAGCGAAAAGTTTGACTATCCTCCAAATGAAGGAATATTACTTGAGAGTTTGTTATATAAATTAACAAGTAAATAAATTATTAAAGTCATAAAAATAAATTGACAAAACAATTTTAGAATGATAATATTTAAAAAAACAAAATTTAATAAATCTTATCAAGAGAGGTGGAGGGACTGGCCCTATGAAACCCAGCAACCGGTAATTCTTTGCGGTTAAAACAATATTGATTTTAGAATTTAAAAATCAGTAATAGTTTCTTATGCGAAGATTTATAGCGGTGCTAAATCCTGCGGTAGAAACTGAGAGATAAGAAATAGCATCTGTAAGAATAATAACTTCTATCCTAGGATAGGAGTTTTTTTATTTTGTAGGATAAAAGATAGATTTATTAAATAGATTAGGAGGAGAGAAAATGAAAAAAGGAAAGTTTTCAGCGTTATTACCATTAATAATTTTTGTATCGATTTACTTGGGAACTTCATTAGTTATGAAAGATTTCTACTCTATATCTGTTTTGGTTCCAGGAATAATTGCAGCTCTAGTTGGAATATTTATGAATAGAAAAAGAGGACTTGAAAAGAATATAGAGATATTTTGTAAAGGGGCTGGTAATAGCAATATAATTTTGATGTGTTTAATATTTATATTAGCTGGTGCTTTTGCAGAGGTTGCTAAGAATATGGGGGCTGTGGAATCTACAGTAAATTTAGGTTTAACAATATTACCTAAAAATATATTAGTAGCAGGAATATTTGTAATATCATCATTTATAGCTATATCATTAGGAACATCAATGGGAACAATAGCGGCTATAGTACCAATAGCAATGGGAATTGCAGATAAAACTAATATAGCATTACCACTTATAGTTGGGGCAGTAGTAGGTGGAGCTATGTTTGGAGACAATCTATCAATGATTTCTGACACAACAATAGCAGCAACAAAGACTCAAGGATGTGAAATGAAGGATAAGTTTAAAGTAAACTTTAAAGTTATATTACCAGCTGCTATCTTAGTTATTGTAATATATACATTTTTAGGAAGTGGTGCTGATACATCAATAGGTCAATATGATTATAATTTTATTAAGATTATTCCTTACTTAGGTATTTTAATAGCTGCATTAATGGGAGCTAATGTGATTGCTATATTATCAGGTGGAATAGTATTAGCTGGAGCAATTGGATTCTTCACTGGCTCTCTAAATTTAAAGGCTTTCTTTAACTCAATATCAACTGGTATAGCTGGAATGAGTGAACTTATATTAATTTCAATAATAATTGGGGGAATTGTTGAAATAATAAAAGAAAATGGTGGTATAGACTATGTGTTAAACTTAGTTACTAAGAGAATCAATGGAAAAAAAGGGGCTGAATTTGGTATTGGATTATTAGTAAGTTTAGTTGATTTGTGTACTGCAAATAATACTATTGCTATAGTTACAGTTGGACCTTTGGCAAAGGATATTTCAGATGAATATAACTTGGATTCAAAAAGAATTGCAGGAATATTAGATATGTTTTCTTGTGCAGTTCAGGGAATAATTCCTTATGGAGCACAATTGATGTCAGCGGCAGCTTTAACTGGGTTAAGTTCATTTGAGATAATGAAATTTTTATTCTATCCATATTTAATGGGAATAAGTGCAATAGCATTCATAGCATTTTTCCAAAAGAAAGAAAGTGCTAAAAAAAGTGGGGAGTTAAATGCTATAGCAGCTAAATAAAATATTAAAAAGCAATAAGCATTAAAAGGGTAATTATATAAACGGTATTAATAAGATTTTTTATAAAGTAAAAAATAGACCAATATAAAATAAAACTTACAAACATTATTAAGATTATAGTTATTAATTCTAAGAATATTTTTGTAAGTTTTATTATTAAGTTTATATAGGTCTATTTTTTATTTTATTAAAAGGCAAATACTTTGAGATGAAATTCCTTTACCTGAACCAGTGAAGCCAAGACCTTCTTCAGTAGTTGCTTTAACATTTATTTGATCTAAGTTTATATTTAATGCTTTAGCTATATTTTCTCTCATGGCTTTTATATGAGGAGCCATTTTGGGGCTTTGAGCTATTATAGTTGCATCTATATTTGATATTTTATAATTATTTTTGTTTAAAAGTTCACCTACAAATTCTAGAAGCTTTATGCTATCAGCACCTTTATATTTAGGATCTGTGTCTGGAAAATGTTTTCCTATATCTCCTAAGGCTGCTGCACCTAGAAGTGAATCCATTATTGCATGCAATAATACATCAGCATCTGAATGGCCTAAAAGTCCTTTTTCATAAGGAATTTTTACTCCGCCTAATATTAAGTCTCTATTTTCAACTAATTTATGAACATCATATCCCATTCCTATTCTCATACTTATCACCTCTTAAATTTATTTATATTCTAAATAAAAATTTGTTTTTATGATTTCATTATATATAATTCTATTATGTTATAAAAGTATCAATAGCTATTAAAGAAAATTAAACTTAATTGTAACAAAAATAGAGCTATATAAAATTAGAATATTTATATGTTTTAATTATGTAAAAGATATATTTATAATATAAAAATTTATATAGATATCATAGGGCCTATGGTATAATAAATTGAGATTTAATTAAAGAGAATAGTTTCTAATAAATTTATTTTATATTAATATCGTTAGAAATTTTAGGAAAAAGGGAATTTAAATAGAAAGGGAGAATTGAGAAGTGTGGGGAAAATTTAGAAATGTGCTAGGCATTCTTTTAATAGTGGCAGGAGTATCACTTATTGGAGTAACCATTTGGATGAAATATGATACTTACAGACAGCAGCAAGCTGTTTTAGATAGTTTTAAAAATTTACAGTTTGATGTTCCAGAGGGTGAAAATAAAGATAATGAAATATTAAAAGAAGAAAATGTTAAAGACGATAGTGATGAAAATAATAAAGCTGATAAGGGTGAAGGTGAAAAAGACAAAAAACCAGAAAAAGCACAACTTGAAGAGGGAAAAGGAATTGGTATTTTAAATATTCCAAAGATAAACTTAGAAATAGGTATAATAGAAGGCGTTAGATATGAAGATATAAAGTATGTAGTAGGGCACTTCCCAGGTTCACCAATGCCAGGAGAAAAAGGTAACTTTGCCATAGCAGGACATAGAATATCATATTTTGGACAAGCGTTTAAAGATATTAATCAGCTTGAAAAAGGAGATAAAGTTAAAGTTACTTACAATGGAAAAGAGTACACTTATGAAATAACTGATATGTATGAGGTTACTCCAAATGAAACTGAGGCTTTAAACCCAACAAAAGATGCTACTATAACTATAGTTACATGCACAACTGACGCTAAAAATAGAGTTATAGTAAAAGGAAAGTTGGTGGAATAAGACTGGGTTTTTTACCTTAGTCTTATTTTTTATAAAATATACATAAAGGAGGATAGCTTGAGTGAGTGAGGTAACTTTTAGAAAAGATAAATATATGTTTTCTACTAGAAATATAAAGAAAACTTTAGATAAAAACATATTGAAAAAAGAAATAAATACTTTCATAAAAGAGCTTAGGAAATTTAAAGTTGATTTAAAGAGTCTTTCAAGTGAAGAATTTAATCTTGAGGAAAGAAATTTAATTCTTAACATAGCCTATTTTTTAGTTAATGAAGAGGTATTATTAAGAAAGATAATAAATAGAAGAGAATTAAAAACAAAGGTTATAGCTAAAAAAACAGGCTTTAGTAATGAAAAGATTATAAGTTGGTCAAATTATTTAATAGCTTATTTAATTTTATTATATAATGCAGATTACACAAATTTAGCTATGTATTTAAATATAAATTTTAAGGATTTAGAAAACTTAGCAGTTATAAAAGGTACAAATGGGGAAGAAATTGTCCATAAAGGGTTAGTTATGTTAGAGGGGAAAAAGAGTACTATAATATTAACTAAAGAAGGACAATTTATTAGAATAAAAACAAGGTGTGAAAATAAGGTCGGAGAAGAATTATCAGGAAAAGAGAAAAAAACTTTAAGACATTATAGAAAGTTAATAATTAGTGCTGCTTTAATTGCATTTATTCTTATAGGAAGTTTTACTTTTCTTTATAAAAAACAAGAAACTACTATATTAATTCAAGGGACATCAAAGGTTAAAATTGGATTAAATAGATTTGATAGAATAGTTTATACTTATTCTCCAACGGAGAAGGGAACAATATTAATAACAGAGCTAAAATTAGAAAACAAGAAATTTGAAGATGGTATGATATCAATTTTAAAAGGATTCGAACAAGAAGGTATGCTTCCGCCTAATAGAGTTGTAGATGTTTATATAACTGGTAAAATGGTTGATACTGTAAATTTAAATAAAGTTACAGAGTATGTTGAGAGTGTAAATAAAGATGATAATTCAAAGAATAATTTTAGAATAAAAATAAATAATTCAGGATATGAGAAGAAAAATTAAGTAAAGAAAGGATTATTTATAGTGAAAAAAGCATCAAAAAATAACAAGAGAAGAGATAAGAATTTATCTAATAAAAAATTTAGAAATGAAGATAAAAATTTAAATAAAAACACTAAAAATAATAAACAAAAATTAGCTAAAAAATCTTCAATAAAAAATAATATTATAGTATCAAATAAAAATGAAATAAGAGATGAAGTTAGATTAAATAAATATATAAGTGAAACAGGATTTTGCTCAAGGAGAGAGGCTGATAAACTTATAGAACAAGGAAGAGTTAAGATAGATGGTGCAAAGGCTACAACTGGTATGAAGGTTTCAAAGGGGCAAAGTGTATATATTGATGGAAAACCTCTAAAAGTTGAAAATGAGTTAGTTTATATAGCTTTAAATAAGCCTGTTGGAATAACTTGTACTACTGAGAGTAAGATAAAAGGAAATATAGTTGACTTTATAAATCATGAAAAAAGAATTTTTCCAATAGGAAGACTGGATAAGGATTCTCAAGGGTTAATATTTATGACTAATGATGGTGATATAGTTAACAAGATATTGAGAGCAGGAAATAATCATGAAAAAGAATATATTGTTACTGTAAATAAGTCTATAACTAATGAGTTTATAAAAGGAATGAGTAATGGAGTACCTATACTAGGAACGGTTACTAAGAAATGCTTAGTTAAGAAAGAAAGTAAAAACTCATTTAGAATAATACTAACTCAAGGATTAAATAGACAGATAAGGAGAATGTGTGAGTATTTTGGATATGAGGTTAAAAAATTAGAGAGAATAAGAATAATGAATGTTAGTCTAGGAAATCTAAAGATTGGATCTTGGAGATACTTAACTAAAAAAGAATTAGCTGAAATAAATAGATTAACAGAAAACTCTTCAAAGACTGAAGAGGCCTCAATTTAATACTTAAGTTATAAGTATCAAAAGTTAATGATAAAACTTACAAACATATTCCTAGAATTCCTAGATTTTGCTAAGAATTTATAATTATTACTCCAAAGATATTACTAAAACTTAGAAACTTGCTTCGCTTCGAATAGTCTCAGCTTTTTAATGTAATATCTTCTACGTAATAATTTAAATTCTAAATCTCATCTAAATATTCTCTTCATATTGTAAGTTTTATTAAAACATGTCTTGATATATCAATTAAACTTTTACTTTATTTATACAAAGATAATGCTTTTTCAATAAATGCCATTATCTTTTTTTCATATAGAATTTTATTAACTTCTAAGGCTTTGGCATGTTCAGCTCCTTCAACTAAGTAAAGTTCTTTATATCCTTTAGTTTTAGAGTTATATAAATCTACGGCCATATACCATGGGACGAAATAATCTTCTTTTCCATGAATAAACATCATTGGTAATGAGGTTGAAGCTACTATGTCTATAGGTACTACTTTTTTCATAGAAAATTTAGCTTTAGTTTTCATAAAGAAGTTTGCAAATATAAGGCTTGGACGAAGAATTTTTCTAATAATCCTATTTTTATATTTATGTGTTATTTGAAATCCTATTAGCTCATAAAAGTTAGAGTAACCACAATCTTCAATAACAAATTTTATTGAATCATTTAGAGGAATAGTTTCCATAACTGTTCCTGCGCCCATTGATTCACCATGAAGACCTAAAATTATATCATTACCAAATCTAGATTTTAAATATTCTATCCACATGTTTAAATCATACTTTTCATAAAAACCATATGTGGAATATTTTCCTTCACTTTTTCCATGTCTTCTTTGATTCACTATAAGAATATTAAATCCATTTTTATAGAATATATCAAAATATTTTAAAGAGCCAACATAGCAAATAGAAACTCCATGAACCAAAATTATAAATTTATTTGTAGGATTTTCATTCATTATAAGTGTTGAGGTTAAATTAATATCATCTAAAGATTTTAAAGTAATATCTTCCTTAGAAGCAGAATCATATAAAACTTCATCAAAAAGATTATTTTCTACATATCTAGCATAACTTTTATCTATATCATAGAGTTTTCTAGTTGCTGTAGATTTAAATATATATAGACCTGTTGCTAAAAAAAAGGTAATAACTAAAATAGCAATAATTATCAATATAATAATATAAGTCATCTATATCACTCCAATCAGCTTTTAATAAACTTTCTTTATATATTATACATAATTATATCACTTAAGAGAAAAATAAAATTAGACAAATATAAAATGGAGGTTTATTTTATGAAAGTTAAAAAAGTTTTTTTATGTCTTATGTCATTACTTGTTATTTTTTCTACTGTAGTTTTAGGAGGAGAAATAAATAAAATAGAAGTTATAGAAAAATCTATAGAAGAGAATACTGACAAATATGAAATTAAAGTAAAATATCCATCGATTGAAGGTGGAGAAAAAGAGGTTACAGATAAAATAAATAAAACTATAGAGGATTATACTTTAAATTGGATAAATGACATTAAGTTATTAGGAGAAGAATATAGCAAAGAGTATGAAAAGGCAGGAAAAGAAATGCCTAAAATGGAGGCATATAGTCTTTTTGAAGCCTTTAATACAGAGGAAATAATTAGTTTACCTGTTACATATTATCAATATACTGGTGGAGCTCATGGATTAACAACTAAAATAAGTTATAATTATAATCTTAAAACAGGAAAAATACTTAAAATAAATGATTTGTTTAAAGAAGGATTTGACTATAAAAGTATAATTGATAAGAAAGTAAAAGAGGATATTGAAAAGGAAAAGGAGCTTTATTTTGATAATGGAGCCTTGTTTAAGGGTGTTAATGAAAATCAAGCTTATTATCTAAATAGAGATGGAATTATAGTTTATTTTGAACAATATGAAATTGCTCCATACTCTTCAGGAGTTAGAGAATTTAAGATTCCTTATGGAGAATTAAAGAACGGATTAATTTATAAATTAGAAAATTGATATTAAGGGCGTGTATCAAAGTATATTTTATTATTAGATTTTGATGCACGCTTTTTATGGTTAAATTTAAAGGAGTATATTTTATTATTAAATGAAATAGGGATATAATAAATTAAAAAGGAATTGTAATGATGGGGGAGTGAAATTTCTATGGAAACCTTAAGAGAAAAAATAAATAAACAGAGAGAATATTTTAGTACAGGTGAAACTAAGGATATAAATTTTAGAATAAAGAAACTTAAAAAGTTAAGAGACGTTTTAAAAAGTGAAGAAGAGAAAGTTTTTGAAGCTTTAAAAAAAGACTTAATGAAATCTAATTTTGAATCGTATGTTACAGAAGTAGCAATGGTATATGACGAAATAAATATGCACATTAAAAACATAAAAAAATGGAGCAAAAAAAGAAGAGTGAAAACTCCATTAGTACAATTCCCAGCAAAAAGTTTTATACAGTTAGAACCTTATGGAGTTGTCTTAATAATAG
>NZ_JARHZJ010000059.1 GCF_029258205.1 Clostridium sp. | reverse complement strand
GGAGTTTTAAAAGTCATAACTCTGAATCCATCCATGTAATCTATATCTAAATAAACTACATCTAATGGAATATCTTTTTCTTCAAAAGTTCTTACTAACTCTCTTACTTCATCTTGGCTAAAATAACTAAATCTACATTGTTGATATCCTAAGCTCCAAAGAGGTGGCATTTCCATTCTTCCTGTCAAAGCAGTATAATTTTTAACTACATCTTTAATATTTTTTCCTGGAATAAAGTAATATTGAATTTGTCCTCCTATGGCTCCAAAAAAAATTCTATCTCCCATTTCCTTTCCCATATCAAAATAACTTCTAAAGCTATTATCAAAGAATATTCCATAAGTAGTTTCTTCTTTTAAAGCAACATAAAAAGGAATTGTTTTATAATAAGTTATGGAATCATCATCAGTCTCTGGATCATCAGTATTAAAGTTTTCTGTATAACATCCCTTTTTATTTAAATCTCCACCCTTTTCTCCAAGTCCATAATATGCTAAACAATCATTTACCTTTGATATGTGCACATTCCCTTTCTCATCTTTAAAACTTGGTTGAAAGTCTTCATTTATAATATTTTCTTCTAAGTCTTTAAAACTTATCTCCGTAGTATTTTTATTTACAAAAGTTAAAACGTTCTTTCCCTTTACAACTAAAAAGTTTGAATCCTCTTCTACTATAAATTTACCTTTTTCTAAATGATCTATTACACCATTAGTTGAAACGCTTTCTTCATATTTATCTCCAATAAAAACTTTAACTATATCATTTTCAAACATAGTAAGAGTTATTTTCATATTTGAAAAATAAATATACACATTATTATCATTAATCTCATAATTTTTAAAAACTCTTAATCCACCATTATAAGCTTTAAATTTCATATTTAGATTCTCTCTGTAATTTAATTGTGCCATAACACTATCCCCTTTTTATCTTTATGATTTTAACTTAAACTTTAAATAATAAACTTCATTTATTTGCTAACAAAAAGAAAGTTATATAATGCTCCTATTAAATTTGAATCATTTTGAAATTTACATTTTTCAACATTTATATCTAAAGTCGCTATATCACTTTTTAATAAAGATAATTTTTCATTTATTTTCTTATCAAATCCCTCTCTAGCACTTATAGCTCCACCAATAACAATTTTTTCAGGGTCAACTATATATTGAATATTGTATATTCCTCTTGCAAGATCCATATACCATGATTCTATTTCCTTATTAACTTCTTCATCTCCATTTTCGGCCATTTCAAAAACTTTCTTTCCATCAATTTCTGATTTTTCTATTCCTTTTAATTTAGATACCCTTGTAACTAAAGCGTTGGTAGAGGAAACTTCACTCCAAATTCTATCTGTTAATCCTTTACTATCTCTAGTAAACATATAGCCAAATTCTCCACCATGAAGATGCTTTCCTCTTAAAATTCTTCCATTTATAACTATACATCCACCTATTCCTGTACCAATTACAATACATGCATAATTTTCTACTCCCTTAGTTGAGCCAAGCCATCCTTCAGCTAATCCAGCACAATTCGCATCATTTTCTATAGAAACTTTTAAACCACATCTTTTTTCTAAAAGTTCTTTTATATTTGGCCCATGTATGCAAGGAATTGCACTTCCTCCCCCTATAAATCCTGTTTTAACATCTACAGCACCTGGCGAACTACATGCCAATCCAAAAATTTCATTTTTTTCTTTATATGAATCAACAATCTCTCCTATTGATTCAATAAATAAATCTATATTATCCCTTTTAGTTTTAATGCTTCCTTTTTCTAAAACCTCTCCACTTTCAGTCATTAAAGCATGCTTTATACTTGTTCCTCCTATATCAATAACAACATATTTTTTCATAAAAAATCCTCCCCCCTATACATATATTTATAATCTATTCCTTAGATTATGTAAGAATACTTTCAGAATTTTTATTTATATTTTTACAAAAGTAAACTCTATGCTGAGCATAGAGTTTACACTTATCTTTAAATTATATTATTTTCCATTTTCAGCTTTCCATGCATCTATTTGACTTTGCATTTCTGAAATTACTTCATTTATTCCAACTTCTTTTAATTTATTGTTCATTTTATCTAAATATTCAACTTCATTAACTGATCCACTGTATATAGTTGACTTAAACTCTTCAAGAACGTTATTTATAGCAGCTATTTGGTTGCTTACTTTTTCAGTGTTAAATTTGAATCCTAAAGCAGGTGATTCAACTGATGCATTATTGAACGCTTCAAATTCTTTCCATTTATCAACTGGTTCAGTATCTAAGGTATAAGTTATGAATAAGTTACCTAAAGTATAGTATCCAACTGAGTAGTCTTTAGCTTTATTAGTTAGTTTTATTTGAGTATCACCAGTTTTTTTATAATGAATATCTTCTATACCATAGTTAAGTAAGTTTCTTAAATATACGTCAGTGTTTAATAAATTTAAGAATTCCATAGCTTTTTCTTGATTTTTTGAAGTCTTAGAAATAGCTATCATTGAACCTGTAGTTGAACCATTAGTAATATGAGTCTCCATTATTGGTGATGAAACTACCTCATACCCTAAATCCTTTGACCATAATCCATCAGCATAAGGTTGTCCATCAGCTTTAGTTACAAATCTCTTAACTGATTTGTCATCCTTAGCTGTAGCCGAGTCAGCATTTATATATCCAGCACTATAGTACTTTTGTAAAGTTTCTAACTCACTCTTCATTTTATCTGTTTCAAACATATTTTTAATTGTTAAGCTTTCATCTCCATACTCAACTCCTACTGGATCAACTAATTGATCGAAGTAAGCTGGTGCTGAAAATCCTTTTGTTATATATAAAGGTGTAACATCTGGCTCATTTTCATGGATAACTTTTAACCATGGTTCTAAATCTTCTAAAGTATGGATATCTTTATATGGTATGTTGTATTTATCAACATATTCCTTAGTGAATACCCACATAGGTGCAATTCCTATTTCTTTTTGGTTTGGAACTGCATATGTTTTACCATCTATTTTAGCCCCTTCCCAAAATCTCTTATCTATAACAGACTTCATTTCTTTTCCTTTACTTTCTAATAAATCGTCTATTGCTAAGAAAGCTCCTTTTCTAGCATTTTCTAAATATGGGTTAGCCCATGAACAAGTAAATGCTAAGTCATATGGTTCTCCTGAATTTATTATAACTCCCATTTTTTGAGTGTAATCACCGTAATCAATAAATTTCATATCAATAGTAGCATTAATCTTATCTTTTAAATACTCATTAGCCTTTTCTTGAACCATGTCTAAGTCTTTTGGTGTTTGTCCAATTGTGTACCAAGTAAGTTTTACTGTCTCTCTCTCTCCAGCATTTGCTGTTTTGTCTGCTCCACATCCAGTTAATGCAACTGAAGTAGTTAACACTGCACAAGCTGCTAAAGCTATTAGTTTCTTAAATTTTAACATTATGTTTTCCCCCTATTTAACCCTTTGTTTTTCAAGCCTCTTAACATCGTTTACAAGTTTATTATATAGCCCATATAAACATTTTCATAGTGGAGTTTTTTTATATTTATTTAACTTTCTCTATATAAAATTCATACAATTATGAATATATAAAATATTTCATATTTTTTCTAATGAATACATTTCCATCAGAAATATTATTATTTTTTCTATCTATTCAATTATAATTTATCAAATTTATATACATGTTTAAAAATAAATGTTAAATTAAAAATAATAACATTTTTTTAAAAAATGTTATTATTTATTTGTATCAATATTTTTAAATCTCTAAATAACAAACTTTTTACTCTAAATAACAAACTTTTAAAAAAATTAAGGAGTGACTAAAATGGAAAAAAGTGCACAGATATTTTGTATATTAGAAGGAATTCTAATGGCAATTGTAGGTATATTATTCTTTATTAAGCCAATAGATTCATTACTATATTTCACAACTATAGCAGGTATATTAATAATAGGTTCAGGTATATTTACAATAATTAAAGCTTTTAAATCTTCAAGAAAAGGCTTATATATTTTTAAAGGTATAGTATCAGTATTGTTTGGTTTAATGCTATGTTGTGTTCCACTAGAAAGTATGGACATGTTAATTATATTCTATGGTTCTTGGGCATTAGTTAACGGTATATTCTTACTTGTTAGTGAGTTTACTTATAAAACTTTTGGTTTCAATGCTACAACAGTTTATTGTATATTATTAATAATATTAGGATTATTAATATTATTTGAGCCAATCTCATTCTTAGTAGCTACACCACTTATAATAGGTGTTTACTTTATTATAATCGCTATATTTGAAATTTACTTAGGATTTAAACTATAAAAATAAACATAAAAAGAGGTTACATCAAGAATTAATTTTCTTAATTTTGGTGTAGCCTCTTTATTTATTATCTTAATTTCACCTTAAATGTTTTTATTTCAAATGGATCTA
Source organism: Clostridium sp. (assembly GCF_029258205.1). GTDB lineage: Bacteria > Bacillota > Clostridia > Clostridiales > Clostridiaceae > Sarcina. The sequence continues at coordinate 52,277 of NZ_JARHZJ010000059.1, read as the reverse complement.
TAGTAAACTCTATTTTTTCTCCTTTAAATTTAGCTTCTTCTAAATTTCTCTCCATTAAATTGCATTCAAAGGATTCTTGTATTTCTTTTGAGAACTCTAAAGTAGCCTTAGTTCTACTATTAAAGAATTCATACATTCTAATTATTAAATGATCTGTATCCTCAGCTTTTTTAATAACCTCAATCATAATATTATCTTTATTAACTTTTACTAAGCATAACTTATTATCTAATATTCCCTCATGTTTTTCACAAACCTTTGTATATAAAGGTTGATTTAATTCATAAGCTTTTTGAACTGTATGAGCCTCTTTCCATGTACCCATATGAGGATAAATAGAATAAGTAAAGAAATGCTCCTCTTGATCTGTTTCAGTCCATGGATGTGTTCCTGATTTTAATAAAGTTAGCCTCATAACTCCATCTTGTATATCATGACCATACTTACAATTATTTAATAATGATACTCCAAAATCTCCCTCTGAAAGATCAGCCCATTTTTGGCCACAAACTTCAAACCTAGCTTCATCCCATGATGTATTGCTATGAGTTGGTCTCTTAACATTACCATATTGAATTTCATAAGTAGCCTCTGTAGCATTTAAATCTATTGGGAATGAAGTTTTTAATAATACTTCATGCTCTTTCCAATCAACATATGAATCAAAATCTATTCTATCTAAATCTTTATAAATATAAATATTTTGAACTATAGTAGATTCTAAGAATTTTCTTTCAATCCTCAATGCACTTCTTACTGGACCTTCTTCAACAACTTCAATACTTTGAACATCATCAACATTCCACATTTTTTCTTTATAATATATATCTATATCCCAGTTGCTATATTCCATAGGCTTGTCTTCGAAAGCTTGAAGTCTATTACCTAAGGCACCTTCTTTCAATACTTCTCTATCTGATCTCTTATCAAATAATGAAACTATATTTCCCTCTTCATTGAATTTAATTCTTAAAAAGTCATTTTCAGCTTCTTTCTCACTTACAAAAATATTTTCTGCATCCTCCTTATTCATAGCTTCTATTATTTTAAAACTCTTATATCCATTTGCAGGTATTCCTTTAGCAAAGAAAATTGCTTTTTTTCCATCATCTATTCTTTGGCAAATAATTTCTTCCTCTCCATCTAATACAGCTGGATTTTCTATGTCTTCTGGAACAACAAAAGTAGCTATATCATCTCTTTCAAATCCTAGAGAGTTAAATACAACAACACTTCTTTCTTTTAAATTTATTTCTGATGTTATATTCTTTAAAGCTAAACCTACAAAATTATTCCCTTTTTCAATTAAATCCTTATATTCTTCATTCGTTACATCATAAACCTCTTTAATTGATGAACCTGGTAAAATATCATGGAATTGATTTAAAAGTATTGTTTCCCAAGCAAAATTTAAGTCAGCTAAAGGATATTTTTGCCCTAATAACATAGCTATTGAATTAAATTTTTCTGCTGAAGTATATAGATTTTCACATATTCTATTATCCCTCTTATTTCTTCCCATTGAAGTATAAGTTCCTCTATGATACTCAAGATATAATTCTCCAACCCACTTTGGAAGTTTATTATTATCTTTTACAGTACCCTCTAATTTTTTAAAGTAATCCTTAGCTTTACCTATTTTAACCTTAGGTGCTCCTGGTATTCCCTTTGAAAGCCTCTTTCCATTTTCAAGCATTTCATAAGTAGCACCACCGCCACCATCTCCAAATCCAAAGGCAACTAAAACATCATTATTTATATTTTTTTGCTGATATCTATTCCATGCTCCCATTATTGATCCTGGATGAATATTACCACAGTATGTTGTCATAGTTTCCTTAAATGGATCCTGATCTGGATAAGTTGTAGTTATAAAATGAGTTAATATTTCTGTTCCATCTATCCCTTTCCACATAAAAGTGTCATAAGGCATTTTGTTAATTTGGTTCCATGAAATCTTAGTTGTCATAAAATAATTAACATCTGACTTCTTTAATATTTGAGGAAGAGCTGCTGAATATCCAAAAACATCTGGAAGCCAAAGTATTTCATTATCTACATTAAATTCCTCCTTAAAGAATCTTTTTCCATGTAATATTTGTCTTATTAATGACTCTCCTGAAGTTACATTACAATCAGCTTCAAGCCACATAGCTCCTTCTGGTTCCCAAACTCCTTCTCTTACTTTTTCTTTAACCTTCTCATAAACCTTTGGATGATCTTCTTTTAAGAATTTATAAAGTTGAGGTTGAGAAGACATAAATATATATTCTGGATATTCTTCCATAAGCTTTAATACCGTTGAGAAACTTCTTGCAACCTTTTCCCTTGTTTGAGTTACAGTCCAAAGCCAAGCTACATCTATATGAGTATGACCAACACAAGTTGCTATCATATCTTCGTGTCCACACATTTTATCATAGAAATTCTCTTCTATATATTTATTAGCAATTTTTAGACTTTCATTGTAATCTTTAGTAAATGGTCTTCTTAAATCAATTAAGTTTATTGTGTCATTTAACACAGTTAACATATCTATTCTTCTTTTATCTTCCTCATGTAATTTAGTTGCTACTATATGAGGCACACTTAAGTTAAAGTATAATTTTCTAGCTTCTTCGTCTATTGTTACTAGCTTACCATGTAAAGTTGATTTTTTACCCTCAATTCTTCCTATATGTGCATGCAAATCTATATCATAAACTTCTCCTGCCACAGCATTGTGAGTTAATATTGTCTCCTGATGATTTACATCTAATCCTTGAATATGTTCTCCATTTACATAAAGTATAAATTGTGGATTTGTTGTATTATCCCAATCTCCTAAAAAAGTATGAAAGCTTAAAGCAATGGTTTGTCCTGCAAACTCATCTGGCACTTTAACAGAAGCTTTAAACCATCCATGACTTTCATCTCCCCAAAGATCTCCTGTTTTAAAATTTATCCATCCATCTTTAGGTGCATTTTTTATTTCATCTATATTATCATATTTTCCAGCTATAAATTTATAATTGTCTATGTTTAAAGTATTAGAATAAACATATTTTCCTATTTCTTCATAAGTTTTTCTTATTCTTTCTGATATAAATCTCATACTCATTTTCTCCTTATCTTTATTTTTCACAAGAATTAAAATTTAACAAAAAGGTTGTATCAAAACTTAAAATAATAAAACTTATAAATAGTATGAAAAATTTATAAGTTTTATTTTAAGTTGCTATTGATACAACCCCTTTAAAATATCATTCTATTTAATTACTCTTTTACTGCACCAATTGTTAATCCATTTACAAAGTATCTTTGGAAGAATGGATAAGCAAATATAATTGGTAAAGTTGAAATAACAACTATAGCCATCTTAGCAGTATCTCTTGGCATGTTCTTAGTAGCTTCTATAGCATTTGCACCAAGTGATGTTGCATTATTTGCTAAGAACTCCATTGAGTTTTCAAGTCTTATTAATAAGTACTGTAATGGTATTAAATTTGGTTCATCAATATATAACATAGCGTTGAACCAGTCATTCCAGTATCCTAAAGTTAAGAATAATCCTATTGTAGCTATACCAGGAAGAGATATTGGTAATACTATTCTTAAGAATAATCTCCACTCTGATGCTCCATCTATTTTAGCTGATTCTATAATAGCGTCTGGAACTGATGTTTTAAAGAATGTTCTTAAAATGATTATGTGGAATGAACTTACACACATTGGAAGTATAAGTGCCCATATTGTATTCTTTAACTGTAAGAATCTTGTAACTACTAAGTATGAAGCAACCATACCACCTGAGAATAACATTGGTATAAATATTACTTTAGTAAAGATTTTTCTATAAGCAAAACTCTTTCTTGATAAAGCATATCCATACATTGACATTATACCTAGTCCAATTAAAGTACCTAGAATTGTAACTATAATTGTAACTCCATATGATGTTAAAATTTGGCTACCTGATGAGAATATATATTTATAAGCTTCAAAACTCCACTCTTCTGGTATGAATCTATATCCATTTACTTGTAGTGATTGCTCATTTGTTAATGATATAGCTATAACAAATATGAATGGCATTATTGCTAAGAAAGCTAATATTACGAATAAAACATTTAATAAAAAGTTACTCTTTTTTGAGACAGCATTAAACTTGCTTACCTCTTCTTTTGGCTCCGCTTTTTTCTGAATTCTTTTTTGTTTAATAGTTTCTAACACACATTACACCACCTTTTTTAGAAGAATGCGTTTTCTTCATCTACTTTTCTTACTATAGCGTTAGAAGTTACAATAAGTATTAATCCTACAAATGATTGATATAAACTTGCTGCTGAACTCATACCTATATCTCCTAAGTTCATAAGACCTCTATATACATAAGTATCTATTACATTTGTTACTGGATATAAAGCACCTGAATCCTTTGGTAATTGATAGAATAGACCTAAGTCTCCTCTGAACATACCACCAATTGAAGTTATAAACATTATTATCATTACAGGTTTTAATAATGGAACTGTTATATATTTTATTTGTTGGAACTTACTTGCTCCATCTATCATTGCTGCTTCATAGTAGCTCTTATCTATACCACATATTGAAGCTAAGTAAACAACTGTTCCGTATCCAACTGCTTTCCATTGGCTCATGAAGATTATTATAAACGGCCAATACTTTGGTTCTGTATACCATGAAATTCCTTTTCTACCCATAGATTCTAAAATACCATTAACATATCCTTTTTCTGGGCTTAAGAATGCATATAAACAATAACTTACAACAACCCATGACAAGAAATAAGGTAAGAACATACTACTTTGATAGAACTTAGCTAGCTTTTTATTTAATAACTCATTTAATAAAATTGCTAATGTTACTGGAAGTACTATTCCTAAAATTATAAATACAAGATTGTATAAAACTGTGTTTTTAGTTATTAACCAAGCATCACTACTTTGGAATAAGAATTTAAAGTTATCAAATCCAACCCATTCACTATTAATTAAGCTTTCAAAAAATCCTCCATGTATTCTCCATCTTTTAAAGGCTACAATTACTCCAAACATTGGTAAGTAAGCAAATACTAAAAACCATATTGCTCCTGGTATAGTAAGTAATAATAATTCTTTATTGTTTCTAAAACGTTTCATTCTATCTTTCATTGTAAGCTTCTCTTTTGGAAGCTTTTTAGCTTTACTCTTCACACTTCTTCCCCCTTTTTGTTGTAAACGTTTCTTACAGTAAAATATTATCATTATATGAGTTTTGGGAAAAGTTGAAAATATTTAGTTTTACTGTATAAATTTCAATTAAAAATATTAAAAAAGTTCAATAACAATAGAAAATTCAAAAAATATATAATTTATATACTCATTTTTATAAAAAAAGAGTTAGAGTTTACTAAACTCTAACTCAATTTTTCATATTAATAATTTAAAAATTAAACTCTCCACTTTTCCCACCTAGTTTTTTTTCTAGATGTATATCTCCTATAACCATTCTTTTATCTACAGCTTTACACATATCATAAATAGTAAGTGCCGCAATAGATACTCCTGTAAGAGCCTCCATTTCAACTCCTGTTTTATGAACTACCTTTGAAGTAGCTGTTATTATTATTTCATTTCTTTCAGAATCAATTTCAAAATCAATACTAGATCCTGTAATCATAACAGGATGACACATAGGTATTAAATTACTGGTATTTTTCATTGCCATTATACCAGCAACTCTAGCAACACCTAAAACATCCCCTTTTCCTATTTGACCTGATTTTATTAATTCTATAGTTTCACTTGATGCCTTTACAGTACCTGTTGCAATAGCTATTCTTTCCGTTTCATTTTTATTGCTCACATCTACCATAACTGCATTTCCTTCATTATCAAAATGAGTAAGTTTATTATTCATATATGCTACTCTCCTTTTCTCTAAACTTAAAAAATCTTATTTTATTTTCTTAATTATTTTATTATAAGAAAAAGTTAAAATCACTGATATTAAAACTATAAGTATTAATATATTATTTGCTAAACCAGAATCACCATTCTCAATAGCATAATACATAGCCATAGGTATTGTTTGAGTTTTACCCTGAATATTCCCTGCAACTAAAATAGTAGCTCCAAACTCTCCAAAAACCCTAGCTATACTAAGTACAATCCCTGTATATAATCCTTTTTTAGAAAGAGGTAAACTTATAAGTCTATAAAGTTTAAAGTTTATTGCTCCCATTTCTCTAGCAGCATTTTTCACGTCTTCATTAACACTTAGTAGTGATGTCTTTAAACTCTGATAAATAATAGGTATTGAAACAACTATACCTACTATAACAGCACCTATCCAAGTAAATATAATACTCATATCAAAATTATTATATAAAAATGCGCCTATTACACCCTTCTTACCTAATATTAAAAGAATTAAATACCCTATAGCAGAAGGAGGTAAAAACATAGGAAATATTATTATTGTTTCAATAATGTATTTAAACTTAAAATCTTTTTCCACCATAAAATAGCCAAGTAATATTCCTAAAATACAGCTAAAAAATACTGATACTAATACAACTTTTAAGGATATTAATAAGGCTTCCCATATCATTTTTTTAGTTCACCTCAAAACCATATTCAATAAATATTTTTTTACTTTCTTCACCTTTTAAGTACTCAAGAAATTTCTTTGCTTCTTTATTATTTTTACTATTTTTTAATAGACATAGTTCATATTCTATAGGTTTATGATAATCATTAGGCACCTCATAAACTATCTTGCTATTTTTTAAATCTAAAGCATCTGTATTATATACAAATCCTAAATTAGCTTCCCCATTTTCAACATATGTCTTAACATTTGTTACACTTCTAGCAAAAACTAATTTATCACCAATATCCTTATAAATTCCTACTTTTTCTAGACTTTCTTTAGCATATTGTCCTGCTGGAACTGTTGATATTTCACCAATTGCAATTTTACCATCTACATTTTTTAAATCCTCTAAAGAATTTATAAATTTATTGTAATTCTTATTTTCAATTAAAACTAATTGGTTGTTTAAAATCTTATAAGATTCATTCTTATTTACAAGCCCTTCATCTATAAGTTCTTTAGCATATTTAGTGTTTGCTGAAAAGAATAAATCTACATCAGCTCCATCACTAATTTGTTTTTTCAAGGTTCCTGACCCACCTACATTATATTGAATCTTTACTTCATTTTCCTTTTCAAAATTATCCGCAATTTTTTCCATGGGCTTTTGAAGACTTGCAGCAATACTAACTGTTAAAGTTTTCTCTTCCTTGTCATTAGTACATCCTACAAATAATAATGATAACATTCCTATTGCCATTATTAGTAGGCTTATTTTCTTGCGCATTCTCTAGCGTCTCCCTTCAGAATATCTATTCCATGTTTTAAATCGTCTAAAATGTAGTCCATAACTTCTCTACAAGCTTTTGGACTTCCAGGCATATTAACTATAAGAGTATCTTTTCTTATACCAGCGGTAGCTCTAGAAAGCATAGCTCTTTTAGTTATTGTCATACTATAACTTCTTATAGCTTCTGGTATTCCTAAAGCTTCCTTTTCTATAACATCTTTAGTTGCCTCTGGAGTAACATCTCGTTTACTAAATCCAGTACCACCAGTTGTAAGTATAAGATCAACACTTAGATTATCAGCCATATTTATCATCTCATCTCTAAGCATTTCTCTTTCATCTGGTAAAACTATGTATTTTTCTACCTTAAATCCTTTTTCCTTTGCAATATGAGCTATTACTAATCCACTCTCATCCTTTCTTTCTCCTGAATATCCTTTATCACTACTAGTTATTATTCCTAATTTATACATACTATAAAACACCTTCCTTTTAATTTAATAAAATAGTTTATTTTAAACTATTATTTATTTCTAAATATATAGATAAAAACTAATATTTCTTAATATAATAGCTTTCTTTAATTGTTTAAATTTTATCATTTCAAAACTTTGGAAAATGTGATTTTTATCACATAATATATAAAACTTAAGGATATCTACAATTAAATATTATAATACTTTTAATTATTATTTGCTCTATTATTATTTTTTTAACAAAATTTTAGAAAAAAGCTGTATTCAAATCCTCTATTTGAATACAGCTTAATATTTCATAAATTCATAATTAATAATTTTTTATATTTCTTAAGGTTGATGGACAAACTCCATAATACTTCTTAAATTTTCTATAGAAATAACTAGTATCTAGATATCCTACCTTTTTAGCTATATCATTTATCTTCATATTTGTATTTAATATAAGCTCCTTAGCTTTCATATTTTTAGTTTTATTTAAATACTCAGAAAATGAACATCCAACTTCTTTTGTAAATACTTGTCCTAAATAAGATGTATTTATATTATATTTCTGAGCTAAAGTCTTAAGGCTTACCTCTTCATAATAGTTTTCATTTACATAACTTATTATCTGTTGAATTACAGGACTATATTTTATAGTAGTTGGATGCATAAGTTCTACAACTTCCCTAATCTCACTGCATAATAAAGTTTTAATATCTTCCCTTGTATCTTCACTACAAAGAGCAACTATTTCCTCTCCTAAGCTATTTCCCGTATATTGTTTTTCAACTTTAAATTCTTCAACAATACCATCTAATAAAAATAATATTTTTACAGATAAATCATATATGTTTCTTGGATTTAACTTTTTATCCTCAACAGTCTCCTCAATAATTTTTTCTGCCCCTTCTATATCTTTAGCAATTATTCTTTTATTTAATTTATCTAAAACTGAACTAAAGTTTATATTATTTTCATTTATATCTTTAACATCTTCTGTTGTTATACACTTGTTATATCCTAAAGTAAGAACATATTTTTTTAAGTTATTGGATTCTTTATAGCTTGAACTAATTTTATAAAGATTACAAACCGGCTCTCCAACACTTAAAAATACATCTATTTCATACTCATTTATTATTTGTTCTTTTAACTTTCCATAATATTTTTTAATATCTTTTTTACTTAAGGCTTCATCCCAAGAGTTTATTAAAATAAGTTCCTCATCTAAAGTGTATATTATCTCAAAGTTATTTTTAGTATTTTCTTTTATTACATTAACTATATTATGTAACATTTCCTCACTATCATATCTACTTATAGTATTTATAATGCATAGGGAATATCTTTCTGAATCTAAATTAATATAAAAGCTCTCTTTATTTTCCTCTATTTCACCTTGAGATAATTTACCCTTAATTAGTTTAATAAGTATATTATCTTTTCCTAAACTTGATTTATTTTCCTCTTTTTCTTGTTTTATTTTATTTATTGTATTTTTTAAAGTTTTTTCTAACTCTTCTTCATCTATAGGCTTTAGTATATAGTTTTCAACACCTAATTCTATGGCTTTTTTTGCATAAGAAAAATCATCATATCCACTCAATATTATAAATTTAACATCAGAATTACTTTTCTTTAATTCTTTTAATAACTCTAATCCAGTAACCTGTGGCATGTTAATATCAGTTACCACTATATCAACTGGATTTTCATTAAATTTATCTATGGCTTCCTTCCCATTACTTGCCTTGTTTACAATTTCTAATCCTAAGTCTTCCCATTCAATTATATTCTCAAGTCCTTGTAAAATTAAATTCTCATCATCAGCTAGCATAACCTTGTACATATTACTACTCCACCTCTCTAAGCGGGAATCTTAAAATCATATTAGTTCCCTTATTCTCTTCACTAGTAACAATTAACCCATAAGGTTCCCCATATTTAATTTTAATCCTTTCATGAACATTTAGCATCCCTATTGATTTACCAGAATGATCACATTCCCTAATTCTTCTATTTATATCATCTAATTTCTCATTAGGAATTCCCCTACCATTTTCTATTACTTCCACAACTATATCTTCTAAATGTTTATAAATATATATTTTTAATTCATTATCATCTCTTTCTAACCTTATACCATGAACAAAATAGTTCTCAATTAAAGGTTGAAGCGTGAATTTAACAATTGCCTTATCATATAAATCCTCTTCACATTCTATTTTGAACTTAAACTTATCATCATATCTAAACTTAAATAGTTCCAAGTATTTATTACAGTATTTTATTTCCTGATCTATTGAAACTATAAGATTTCCTTTTACTTGACTTCTAAATAAAAACGCTAAACTATAAAGCATTTTTCCTACTTCTTTATCTCCATTACATATTGCTTTCATCCTTATTGACTCTAATGTATTATAAAGAAAGTGTGGATTAATCTGATTTTGAAGTGCCACAATCTCAGCTTCTCTTTGGTGTAATTCTGCTAGATAACTCTTCTTTATATGATCATTTAACTTCTCACACATTTTATTAAAATTATCTGCAATGAATGTTATTTCATCCTTATCATTACTTAAAGGAATGTGTACATCTATATCTCCTTTTTCAACTTTTTCCATAGCTAAAATAAGAGAATCCATTCTCTTACTTAAGCTTTTAAATTTTATATAAAGAACACACTCTGCAATTATGAATAAGAATAAACTAACTAAAAATGCTGAAACTTTAAAAAGAAACGGTATTTTCGTGGCATTACTTACTTTTATTCTAACTACAGATATTAACCCATTATTATCTGGCAAAATATCTACATAATAATTATCTTCTAATGAAACTTCATGATTTCCTATTTTAAGCTTATCAAAGTATGGGTAATATTCGTAATCATATTTATTTTCTGAATCATATAAAACCATTCCTTTTTTATTTAATATAAGAACCTCTGAATTAGTATCCCTATATTTTTTTAATACATCACTAATTATCCCTACATCATAAGTGGTCATAAGCATTCCTTCTGGTTTTAAAGATGCCGAATCTCTTATTTCACTGCTTATACTAACTTCATTTTTATTATAGATTGAATATTCAATCTTTTCTTTATCTAATAGTTCACTTGAATTAAAAGGATATGTCTTTATTTCTCCTTTTCTATTAAAAATTGATATTTCATTTCTAGAATAACTTATAAAAGATATACTCTTTAAAAAGTTATTTAATTGAAACGAACTCTTAACAAAACTTTCTATACCATTATAGTAAAGTTTATCACTTGCACTATAATAATCTAATTTTCCTTTTATATAATCACCTAAATCTAAATTTAAGTACTTTATAACATCATTTAACCTAAATTCATCTTCATAGAGCATATTCATTATTCTTCTTGATGTTCTACTATTATAATCTAGTGTTTCATTTACATCTTGCAGTATTTTATCATTTATATAAAGAGTATTTCTCTTAATCTCTTCAGAGGTTTTACTTAAAAAATAAATATATAAAATACTAACTACGGACAATATTACTATTGTATATGTTATAAATAGTCTTTTATAAAGATTTGACTTACTAAACTTCATTTAATTCCTCTCTTCCCCATATTACCTTAGTCAATTTTTATTAAATCATATTCTATTCTATCTGAAAAGCTTATCAAATTATGATATTTTATGGTTTTTATGTATTTTTTATGGTTTTATTTAAATTTTATGTATATTTAAATTGTTTTTACCTTCTACTTATCTTAAACTATAATTACAAATTAGTTAAACCATTACATTATTTTATGGAGTGATAAAAATGAGTGAATTTTTTAATCTTGAAAAACTGCTTACTTTTTTTAATTATATCTTTTGGTTTTTTATGCTTAATATATTTTTTTCCATATTAAATATACCTGTAATCTTGTTCTTCTTATTTGTAGGACTTAGTAATATAACAACTTACTTACCTTTATTTTTAGTTTCTCTAATTCCTTTTGGAGCAAGTTTTACAGCACTACTTTACTGTATGAGAAAATTAGTTAAATACAAGGATTTAGATTTATTTAGTGACTTTGTTAAAGGTTTAAAATATAATTGGAAACAATCTACCTTAATGTGGTGTGGAGAATTATTTTTAATATTCCTTTTAAGTTTTAACTTAAGAATATTTTCAACTGTTTACTACAATTTACCTTTTATTTGTTTATTTATACTATTAATGGTATTAACGCTATTAACTACAACATACATTTTTGTATTAATCTCAAGATTTTCTATGAGTTCAATGGATATTTTAAGAGCTAGTGTAATTTTAACATTTACTAAACCAGTAGTTTCTATTGGAAATATAATTATATTTTTATTTTCACTTATGCTATTTGAAATTAGCCCTGGAACAACGGTAATTTTTATAGCAAGCATAATATCTTATTTAATAATGTCTTTAAATAAAAATCTTTTAGAAACCTTAGAAACCAAGAGTTTAGAAGCTTAAAAAGATGTTATATCAAAATAACTTTTAATAAAACTTACAAATAGTATAAAGAGATAGACTATAATCTCCTAATAAATTTGTAAATTTTATTAGGAGCTTTTGATATAACATCTTTATTTTTTTACAAAACTTATGTAAAGCAGTAACATTCCTGTATAATAGCAATGTTACACTTGAACAGAAAATTATTTCATATTACAATATACTTATTATGTCTTAATGTATATATATGTTTAGAACTGATGAAGTTTAAGGAGGAAACTAAATTGTATAAATTTGTAGAAATAAATTCATCAGAAATTGATAAATTTAATGAATCTGATAGAAAGGGTCACATATTCCAAACATCTTATTGGGCTGAATTAAAAAAAGATTGGAATAAGAAATTTATAGCAGGTTACGATAATGATAATAATATTGTTATTACAGCTACTATACTTTTAAGAAAAGCACCATACATAAATAAATATATGGGATATATTCCTAGAAGTTTTACATGTGACTACAACAACAAAAAATTACTAATAGAATTTACTGAATATCTAAGAGAATTTGCTAAAAAGAATAATATAAGCTTTATAACAATAGATCCAGATATTCATTTAAAAGAAAATGAAGAGGCTCTTTCAGAAGGTACTGAAATAAAAAACTTTCTTAAGAGTTTAGGTTATAAAAACACAGATAGCAAAAACTTTGAAGCTATACAACCAAACTTTGTATTTAGACTTCCACTTCCAACTGAAGGAAATAAAATAGATATTAAGAAAGCTGTATTTAAAAAATTCTCTAGTAAAACTAGATATAATATAAAAGTTGCTGAGGAAAGAGGATTATCAGTTGAAGTTTATGATAAAGAAACTTTAAATGAAGATGTATTAGACAGATTCCATGAAATTATGGTTACAACTGGTAAGAGAGATAACTTCTTAGTAAGACATAGAGAATATTTTAAGGACATGATAGATTACTTATATCCACATTGTAGATTATACATGGTTAAGTATAGCTACGAAAATGACTTTAATAGATTATCAGAAAAATTAAACAAGCAAGAAGAGGCTAAAACTAAGGCTATTAATAAAATAGAAGAACTTAAAGTAAAGCTTGATGCTGAAACTGATGATGATAAGAAATCAAGAATTGAAAAGAAATTAAATGACCAAGATAAAAGACTTAAAGAAGCCGAAAGACAAATAGAAGGCTTTAAAAAGAAAATATCTGATATAGAACCTTTCAAGGGTCAAGAAATATACCTTTCTGGGTCAATATACTTATATTACGGAAACAAAGCATGGTATCTTTATGGTGCTTCAGAAAATATATTAAGAGATACAATGCCTAACTTTGCTATGCAATGGTCAATGATTTGTGATTCTATTGACTTAGGTTGTGATGTATATGACTTCAGAGGTGTTTCTGGAGACTTAAATCCTGAAAATCCATTATATGGACTTTATAAATTCAAAAAAGGATTTAACGGAAACTTCGTAGAATTTATAGGAGAATTTGATATTGTTGTTGATAATGGAATATACACACTTTATAAAAAAGCTTTCCCTCAATTCAAAAAAATAAGAAATGCTATAATGAATAAAAAACAATAAAAAGAGTGCATTTGCACTCTTTTTATTTAATATATTAGCTATTTATTAGAAATACCACTTAATATATTATCTTAACTAATCTAATCTCCTTAATTCATGATTTTGCATAAAATTTTCAACTTAATACCACATATTTAATCTTTTAATTTGAATGAATTAAATAGTATAATATAATAGAAAACATTGATAATAATCTATTTTCGATATTGTATTTATATATTGTTTTATAGGAGATGACCCCATGCAAGAAAAAGTTTTAAGAAAATTATTTTTAGGTTTTATACATATCCATATCTTACATCATGCTAAAGTTGAACCTTTTTTTGGTTCAAAAATGATTGAAGAACTTAGGGAACATGGATATTCTATGAGCCCAGGAACTCTATATCCAATACTTCATAATATGGAAAGAGATGGTTTACTATTAAGAAAAGATAGTTTAATAGATGGTAAAATAAGAAAATATTACAGTATCACAGATAATGGTAATGAGATATTGGAAGGTGCAAAAACTAAAGCTTTTGAATTATTTAAAGAAATAAAATAAAAAACTATAGTGGTATAACTAAAATTCATATACCACTATAGTTTTTTTAATTAACTATAAATCTTTCAAGAAACTGTTTTGTTCTTTCATTTTTAGGATTTTTAAAAATTTCCTCTGGAGTACCTTCTTCTAAAACTATTCCTCCATCCATAAATACAACTCTATCTGCTACATCTCTTGCAAAACTCATTTCATGTGTAACTATTATCATTGTTTTATGCTCCTTAGCTAATTCCTTTATAACAGCTAATACTTCTGATACTAACTCTGGATCTAAGGCTGATGTAGGTTCATCAAAAAGGGTAACATTTGGATTTACAGCCATAGCTCTTGCTATACTAACCCTTTGTTTTTGTCCTCCTGACAAGGTATTTGGATAATTATCCTTTTTATCAACCATACCTACCTTCTTTAAATTTTCTAAAGCAATTTCCTCTGCCTTTTTCTTATCAATTTTTTCTACTACAATCAATGCTTCCGTAACGTTTTGTAGAACTGTTTTATTATTGAATAAATTATAATGCTGAAATACCATTGCTGATTGTCTTCTTAAGTCATTAATTTCTTTTTTGCTTATTTTTTCAGCATTTACTTTCACATCACCAACTTGAATTTCTCCCTTATCTGGTGATTCTAAATAATTTAAACATCTCAAGAAAGTTGATTTACCTGAACCTGAAGGTCCTATTATAACAACTACCTCTCCTTGTTTAACTTCAATGTTAACATCTTTTAAAACTTCTAAATTTTTATAGCTCTTTTTAAGATTTTGAACCCTTATCATGACTTCCTCCTCCATCTTAATAAACTGAAAGTTTTTTCTCTAAAATCTTTTGTAAATAATTAAAGAAGCCTATGATTATCCAGTACATAATTGCAACTACTACATAACTTTCAAAGAATTTATAACTAGCTGCTGCCTCCATTTGAGCCTTAGCTAATAATTCTACAACTCCTAAAGTAAATGCTAATGAAGATCCTTTTACTGTATCTACAAATATATTACCTAAAGGAGGTATTGCTATTCTAAATGCTTGTGGTAAAACTACTCTTTTTAAAGCTTGAGCCCTTGTCATACCTAATGATAGACACGCTTCCATTTGCCCTTTATCTATAGCATCTATTGATGATCTTAATATTTCTGCTATGTAAGCTGATGCATTAAGACCTAGACCTATTAATGCCGCAGTAAATGCACTCATATTTTGAAGTGAAGGTATTACCTGTGGTACTCCAAAATAAAGTAAAAACAATTGTACTAAAAGAGGAGTACCTCTAAAGAATGATATATAAACCTCAGCTATTTGCTTTAGTACAGGAATTTTATAAACTCTTATCATTGCAAGAGCTATACCAACCATTAATCCTAATATCATACCAAATACTGATAAAGATATAGTTACATTAATAGCCTTTAATAACATAGGTATTAAATCTAATGAATACATGAAATCAAAACCTATACTATTATTTTTATTATTATCTATAATGTTATTGCTCTGTTCTTGGTTATTAGGAACACTAACATTCATTCCTAACCATTTTTCAGAAATAGACTTAAGAGCTCCATCTTTCTTCATTTCATCTAAAGCTTTATTAACATTTTGTAATATCTCTTTGCCTTTTTCATCCTTAACAAATGGATAGGCATTTTCTATTTTATCTATTGGTTCCCCAGCCAATTGTAAATTTAAATCTTTTTCTTTTATGGCAGCTATAGCTGACACCCTATCTATTACTACAGCATCTATTCTTCCAAGTAAAAGTTCATTAAAAGCAGCATCTGTATTTTGATAGGTTAATATTTTTATCTCATTATTTTTATCTTTATCCTTAACTATTTTCTCATAGTTACTTCCAAGATCAACTCCAACTTTTTTCCCCTTTAAATCATCAAAAGATTTAATTGAATCATTGCCTTTTTTAACTATTATTTGAGCCCCACTATATACATATGGTTCTGAAAAATAATACTTTTCTTCTCTTTCTGGAGTTATAGTTATTTGATTAGCTATTGTATTAACCTTTCCACTTTCAAGCATTCCAAATAATCCACTGAAAGAAGCTGTTTTAAACTCAACATCATATCCCAACCTCTTTCCTATTTCATTCCATACATCAACTTCAAACCCCTTAAGTTCTCCACCCTCTAAAAAAGTAAATGGATAATATGTTCCTGAAGTTGCTACTGTTATCTTTTCTTTATTAGTACTATTTTTTTGAATGTTATTACTATTAGTGCTACAACCAACTAATACCATCATTAAAATACTTATTGTTAGAAATAATAACATTAATTTTTTCTTCATTAGCTTAACCTCTTTCCATTTTAATATAGTTCAAATTATATTAATCCCCATCAAAATTGTCAACTTTGATTTTATTTGTTATTTAATTATATTTATCCTTTATATAGAAATTATGTATTTTTAATATTAAAATGAATATGATGAATTATTTTTTATAAGGATGGATGTTATATGAAAAAAAACTTAATATTTTATTTTTCAACCTCAGGTAATTCACTTTACATAGCTAAGGAAATAGCTAAGCATCTAAAGAATGCAGATATAATCTCCATAGTAGATGCTTTCTATAAAAAAGATTTCAAATATGAAGCACAAACAATAGGCTTTGTATATCCTATTTATGCCTCTGGACTTCCTCCTATGGTAAGTGAATTTATCTATAAATTGCAATTAAATAAAGATTCATATATTTTTGCAGCTGAATGTACTGGTGGTGGAAAAGGCATAACCTTCTCTATGATAAATGAATTGCTCTATACTAAGAACTTAAGTTTATCTAATGGCGAAAAGTTTTTACTTAACTCAAATTATATAAGAATTGGTAGAAATCCTAAGATAGGAGAAGATGCAAAAAAAGTAATTGATTCAAACAATTTCAAAATAGAAAATTTTGCTCTTTCAATACTAAATAGAGAATCTAAAGATTTAAAGGAAAAACATACTAGAATTAATTTGTTTTTATATAAACTTTGGAAAGATAGTTTTAAAAATAAAGATAAGAATTTTAATACCAATGAATTTTGTACTGCTTGTGGAATCTGTGCTAAAATCTGTCCAAATGAAAATATAGAAATTATAGATGAACGCCCTAAATGGAAAGGAAATTGTTGCGATTGTATGGGATGTATAAATAACTGTCCTCATAAGTGTATAAATATAGGAAATAAAACTAAAAAGAAGAATAGATATAAAAATCCGTATATATTAACCTCTGAGCTTCTTAGAAAGTAAGAAATAAATCTCTTAATATCCATATTGACTTCTAGATAAAGCTAAGAAAATTTCTTAATAAAGAATAAAAACTATAAAAAATTAAGTTACTTCTAACTCTGTCTAGAAATCAATATTCATTTTAAATATACTTTCATTTTAAATTATCTAAAGATTTTTTTATAGTTTTTAACTTTATTATTGTCTTTTTTAACTCATTAAATATGAATTCATCTTCTATAGAAGCATACATAAAGGTAAGTTTATCCTTTAAATTCACAAGCTCCATATACTCTTGAAATTTAAAATCTCTTATTATATTTTTTTCACTAAGAACTTTAAAAGTTTTTTCAATATTCTCTGGCATATCCCACCCATTAGAAACAACAGCATAGTTTGATAAATCTAAAACCGCTTCAATGGAACTTCTTAATAAGTACTTTGTACTATCAACATTTTTAAAGTCTTTTAAAAACTCCTCTTCTCCTAGTCTACTTAATATTTCTAACTTTTTAATATTTTCACAAATAAACTTTAAATCTTGATTTATTCTGTTCTTATCTACTGACATGTATTTCACCTACTCATTTGTATTTATTAAATATATTCTATATCATAAACCTAAAATTTATTTTATAAATAATTAATATTAAAACTTTCATCACCAAAATTTTTTATTAATCTATTTTTATTTTATCCACTATTTTAAGTGAGTATTGCTTTTAAAATAACTTTAAAAACAAAAAGGGATAAGTTGGTAAATAAACAACTTATCCCTTCTCTTAAATAAAAATACCTAATAATTTAAACAAACTCATGTAAATTAAATTACCTAATACCCTTATTTAAGATAAAACTCTAAGATTAATATAATCCATCAAAGAGCTTTTTTATTAGAATATTTAATGTTAGTTCAGTAAAGGTAATTATCTCTTCTGATTAAAATTAAATATTCTAAAATTTTAGTTACGCCACTTCCGTAAGAAAATTAATTCTTACCTTGCCATACACTAAAATTTTTAAAATGTAACTTTCGGCAGAAATCTTTATTTAGCAATACATATTATGATAAATCAATTATTATGTATGTAGAACCTAAATAAATTCAACTCAATCCATTTAAGTAAAGGCTTATTATGAATGAAGTTTAAGTTATCTCCTCCACGTTACATTATTATATTGTCCTTTTTATCAATTTATATACATATATTTATTGATTAAATTCTAAAATTTTTAAATTATATATTTTATCCCTTTTGCATTCAGCTATTATTAAATTTTTCCCATAATCACTCCAAGTAAATTGAGGTAAATACTCATTATTTTCAGTCTCAAAATCGTAAACATTTACTGTTCCTTCTGGTTTTCCATCCCTTAAGAAAGTAACCCTAACTTCCTTTTTATTATTATCATTTGATATAGAAAAAATTTTATTTTTACTTGGTGATATCATATCCCTTAACCCTAATCTATCTGGATATTCATTTTTAAAAAGCTCATAAAAAACTTTTTCTCTTAAATTTATACTTCTTATATATTCTCCATCTTCTTTACCAACCTGCATCAAAAGATTTTCCTCACTTAAATTGTACCTATCATAATAAGAATCATAATTATTATTTAAAATTTTTTCTTCCTTCACTTTCTTTTTCTTTAAATCTGCACTATAAATTTTACTTGGATACTGACTTCCCCACTCTTCAGTTCCAGTTAAATAAACCTTATTATCTACAATTCCTATAATACTTTCAACATGTTGATTTTTTGAAAGTTTTACACTTTCCCAAATTTCTTCATTAAAATTATACCATCTTAGTTCCTTATATCTACTATGATCCTCTGAAAACCAATTTATTTTTCCTGGGTTTCTCCTAATAAAAAAGAAAATTTTATCTTTAACTATCCTACTATGACTATATTCTCCATAAGTTTTTTTAGCCATATCATCCTTATTAAATTTGTCTAAATCAACTTTAAAATCTTTATTATATGCTAAATCAAAAAACTTCCCTTTTCCACATCCTAAATCCTCATATCTATAACCATTAATATATTCTCTTTCATCTATATCCTCTTTTATACTTTCATCTTTTAAATTATCACACTTTATTTTTTTAGCTTCGCCCTTTTCAAATACTATTTGATACTTGTCCACAACTTTATAATCATCATTTCTTTTTTGCAAATATAATTTTTTATCACTAATAAGTAATTCACCTGAAAAGTCATCATCATCTCCTACCTTAAAATTTAATTCATTTTTAATGTTAAATTCAGTATTATTAAATTCTTTCGTAGCTTCATAATTTATAAATTTACTAGTAGTATTTTCTTTAAAAAACATAACTAAAACAATTAATGTTATTATGGATAAGCTAAATAAAACTCCACCTAAAATCTCTCTTTTTTTCATAAAATCCCCTCACAAACTTTACTGATTTAACTCTAAAACTTTTATATTTAATATTTTTATACTACCTTTTTCTCCTATGATTAAATCATCATTGCTCCATAAAATATGTTGTGTTGGATCAAAAACCCCCTATTTCCAGCCTTCCTTTGTCAATACATCTAACTTTAAATCCTTCTTTCATAAAGTAGTATCTTAAAATATTTTGTATATCTGGTTCATCCTCAATTATTATTTTTTCTTCCACATCCTTCCTACCTCCCCACATAGTTAAATTAATTTTACTACATTTTTCAAATTGAATTGTTATAAACTCTTTAACAAAATAAAAAAAGGCGTGTATCAAATAAATTTTAAAAACTTAAAAAGCATTCTCTTTATATTATTTGTAAGTTTTTTTATTAGGTTTTGATACAAGCCTATTTTTTTAAATTTAATTTTAATCCTTTTATTGATATATTACTCCATCAATATTAGATAATATATCATCAATTTGATAATCATTTATATTTACATCTATATTTCTACATCTTAATTTTGCTATTAATTCATTTTTTTCATCTTCAAATATTGATGATTGCTGAATACTAGCTATAAGTTCTTCTAGCTTATATAAAATACATAAACCTTCATATGTTCCTAAAGCTACACATATATTCTCTGTTGATTTCCACTCTGTCATATCATATTCTGAATAATCTACTTTATCGCAATAAGAAGTTATTTTTTCTTGATAATATCTGTTTATGTATGCCTGTGCCATATCACTTTCTTCAAAGCCTACTACACTTCCGTCAGGCATAACTAAAATATAGTTATTTTCTGGTGCTTCGTATGTATTCATACTAATCGCCTCCTACGCTTGTTTATTTTATTTTAGTTTTCCCTCACCTAAAAGCCTTATACTTATATAGTTTTGGAATATACTTTTCCATTTTCAACAAACACAATCAATTATTTAAATATATAGTTATCACTTTCTATGTCTATAATTTCTGCATCTGTATTTTCTTCTACAAAATCTATTAGATTCTCTAAGGTTGAATCAACTTGCTTTTGATCTCCGCAAACAGCAGAAATTCCTATAACTATAATCTGATGAATATCTTGCTTCCCAACTTCTCCTACAGAAACATTAAATTTATTTTTTAATTTTTGAACTATGCTTTTAACCACCATTCTTTTTTCTTTTAAAGAATGTACCCATGATGCTCTTAAAGTTACTTTTAAATTTAAAACTTTCATAAAATCACCTATTAAATTCTCATAAGAATATTGTTTATTTCTTCACTTACAGTAAGCCTTTCATTTTCAATCCACTCTAAGTCAAAATTTAAATTAAATCTTTTACTAAAAGAATAATACATATTTACCATTTGATAATAAGTTTCTAAGTCGTATAAAGTTCCTGAGTAACATTTAGGTTTAAATAGTTCTTCTTGATCATTTATAAATAGTTGATCAACAAAATTTAAAAATTGATTCATTAAGTCATCTTTAGATATATCAAAAGGAATTTTTAAAAGCTCCCATTGAATTTCTTCAAGAAGTTTATATGATTTTAATCTTTCTAATATTATTAGATATTCACTTATATCCATTTTTCTATAGTATGGAACTTCACATTTCTTTGTACTCCATAAAGCTAATTTTTCATTTAAAGGAAGATTGTCAATTTCTAATATTGCATCTGAAGGTCCTAAAACTGCTCTTTTTATACTAATATCCTCTTCCTCTAATCTCTCTTCAATAAATTCCTTATTATCTCTATAAGTAGCCACATATCCAGTATCATATATGCCTTTTCTTCCTGCTCTTCCTGCAATTTGTTTAACCTCTTGAGAAGTCAATTCTCTCATTTGTTCCCCATCAAACTTACTTATTGATAAGAAAATAATTCTCTTTATAGGAAGATTTACCCCCATTCCAATGGCATCAGTTGTTATTAAAATTTTATTTTTTCCAGTTATAAATTCTTCATACTGTTTTTTTCTAACCTCTGGTGGTAAATCTCCATAAATTATGGAGCATTTAATTCCCATCTGTGAATACTGCTCAGCCATTTGAAGAACTTTTTTCTTTGAAAATAAAACTAAAGCATCTCCCTCTTGAACATTTTTAGGATGAAAACTTTCATCTTCTATAATAAGTGGAATATCTCTATGATATTCTATAATCTCATAGTCATCTCCACAGTCTTTTATAATTTCTTTTAATATATTCTTAGCATTAAAGGCTCCACATATATGTATTTCAGTACAATATAAACCAAGTAAAGCTCTAGTCCAAGCATAACCTCTTTGTGAATCATCTATCATTTGAATTTCATCTATAACTGCCACATCATATCTTTCATGTATATTAGCCTTTTCTATGGTACACGATACATGTGTTGCATCTTCAAATAATATTTCTTCTTCCCCAGTAAGAAGATTACATTTAATTCCCTCATTATTTAATCTTTCAAAGTTCTCTAAAGCTAAAATTCTAAGTGGAGATAAATATACTCCTTTTCTAACTTCTTTAAGCCTTTGCATAGCAGTATAGGTTTTTCCAGTATTAGTTTCTCCTAAGTGCAAATAGAACTTTCTTTTAAGTCTCCTTGTATGAATATATTCATCCTTTGGATTTGCTGGAAACTTTTCATCAAATTCCTTGGATATTAATTCTGGAATATGATGTTTTACAAGAAGAGTCATAATTCCTGAATTAAGAAATACATTGTAATTATTTCTTAAAACTTCGTAAAAATCAAAATTAGTATCATTTTTCTTATTATAATTCTCTAGAATTCCCTTTCCTACCTCTTCCAATAATTCTTCATATCTATCATAAAGAGCCTCATATCCTTTTAGTCCCTGATCTTTCATCTCTTTTAATTGCAATATTTTTTTTCTTAAGGTTGTTTCATGTTCAAAAAGTGCTCCTGCTTTTGAATGTCTTACTATGTTTTCTATTTGATTTATTTGACCTGATAATTTTTTATACTCTCTTTGAGCTGCATTTTTTTTCATTAAAATTCCTCCAAGTTAAAATTATATAATCATTTAACCTATATATTCTCATTGTAATCTTTTTCTATAAATATCTCAAACAGTTAAAATTTTTCTCTTCATTTTCTTATTTTCTTCAAAATATATTTTAATATTAGTCCCTTTATAAAACTAAATTTTTATTTTACAGGAAGCTTAATCTTAAATAAAATTTCTCAATACTTCTAATATGCTATAATCTTTATATACATAATTAAAACTTAATATAAGGAGATACAAATATATGTTTATACTTACTTATAAAATATCCAAAGAACTTGTTGATGAAAAAATAGAATTACTTCAAATCAATGATATATTTAATGTTTATTATGAGTCTCCACTAGACATAACAACAGATATGTTTGGATATGGATATAAAGAAAAAGAAAATGTTATTGTTGATTTAAAAGTTGCCTTCGACGGTACTCTAGAAGACTTTGAAAACTTTAAATCTCAAGTTTCTTCACTACTTAAAGAAACTCCTTCTTCAATAGATAAAGTAAAAAATGAATTTGAAGAGTTTTATATTGATCCAATTCATTTAAATGATCAATGGGTTTTATGTGCCCCAACTGATAACTTTGAAAATAAAAAAGAAATTTTCTTTACACCTCAAGGTGCCTTTGGAACTGGATTACACGAAACTACTCAAGACATATTAAAATTCATAGTTGAAGAAGATTTTGAAGGAAAATCTCTTCTTGATTTAGGAACAGGTTCTGGAATACTTTCTATAGCTGCTGGTGTAAAAGGAGCTTCAAGAATAGTAGCAGTAGATATAAGAGATGTGGAAGATGAAGTTCTTTTAAATGCTTCTTTAAATGAACTAGAAAACATAGAAGTAGTAGTTAGAAATGTTCTTGATGAAGAATATAAATTAGATGAAAAATTTGATTGGATATTTATAAATATTGGAGGAGAAGAAACTGCAATGTTTATGGATTTTATTGAAGAACACATAGAAAAGACTGGAAAACTTTTAGTTTCAGGCTTAGTTGAATGGAGCTTTGATTGGGTTAAAGAAAAAGTTGAGAATAAAGGCTTCAAATTAAGAAAAAAATTCCAAACCAATGAATGGTGTACTGCAATATTCTCAAAATAACATAACTAAATTTAAAGAAATTAGATAGTTTTTGTTTTACAGAAAATTATCTGCTATCCTAATTTAGATTATTAATAATTTTCAGATAGATTTATATTAATATCTATCTGAAAATTATTATGAATCAAGCTAAATCTATGAGATACTACATTGCATTTTTTATTTTCTCTTCTCTATGATAATAAATTTTTAAAACTTAACTTTATAAACTAAAAATAACTTAATTAGTGAGATTAAACATATTAAATATATCAACTATTCCATATCCCCACTCTGGATTTGGATAGGTATCACCTTTTCTCTTTCTTGTTCCTCTTGCAATAAATGCTTTTAAAGTTTGAGAAAACATATATGGATAATTTCCTTGAACTATTCCCCATTGGAAAAGCAAAAGGCAAATTCCAGCCACTATAGCAGATGAAACACTTGTTCCATTTGCAAGTGTTGTCTTATTATTTGGAGCAATAGTAAGTGCATTTCTTCCTCCTGCTGCAACATCTATTATATCGATATAATTATCTTCAAATGCTCTTCCAGAGTAATTTAATAAGGTATTATTTAATTGATTATATGCTGCTACAGTTATTACTGAAGAACTAGTTCCTGGAATAGTTAAAGTTCCATATGGGTCAGCAGGTATCATCCTAGTTGTTTCTTTACTTATTCCTCTTGGTGGTAACCATATATCATATCTTCCTTCTATTTCTTTTAGTCCTCTAAACTTAAAACTCCATGTCCCAGGTTGAACATTATCTAATATGACCACTATCAAAGAATCTTCATATATTTCTTCAGGTATATAATAACTTATTAATACTGATGTACGTTCAATTGTAAAATCATACCTAGTTCCTTTTCCAAAAAACGGTTGAATTATTCCTGTTGTTCCTCCTGTTGGTGAATTTATCTCTATAGAAGCAATACTAGGTATTTGTATCCAAATTTCAATAATAATCTTTTTTTGATTTTTATCTATATTGAATTCGTGAGTAGTTACTTGTCCATCAGGCTTTATAATTCCAGATCCATGTAATAAAGCTGCTCCTTCATTACCAGCTCCAGTAACAACTGCAATTCCTCTACTTATTAGTATAGAATCTAAAAACTCTTCTAAAATACTTGTCCCATTATGACTTCCTCTATTAGTTCCTAAAGGTAAATATATAATCATACTTTTAGATCCCTTTAAGAAATATGAATATAAAAACTGTATTCCAGTAAATAATTCAGTAATATTATAAACAGGTATATTTATATCATATTCTTTTTTATAATAAAGTGCTTGGGATAGTTTTACAACCAAAAACTTACAATCAGGTGCAACTCCCTTTAAATTAGGATTTTTTCCTGATGCTCCAATTATTCCAGCCATTGATGTACCATGACCAATTTCATCCCTTGATGGAACTATTGTGTAAGGATCTCCACCATCTCTACTTAATCTTATTGCTCTATTTATATCATCTTCCGAATAAAAGGTTCCATAAGGCAAATTATCATTAACTGCGTTATTATTTAGAATTGTTTGATCCCAAATCCCTAAAATTCTTGTATTTCCATTAGAATCCATTAACTCTTCATTCAAGTAATCTATTCCAGTATCTAAAATTCCAACAATTACTCCTCTTCCTGTTAAATTAAAGTATGACTCTATTTGAACATATTCAATATTAGCTGCCTCTAAAGGACTTATTTCCTGAAGAACATACCCTTCTGGATTCTTTATATAAGTAATGCTCTCAATTTCTACGTCTTTTCCATTTTCTTTTTTATATTTAATCATAGATGTATCATTTTCATATTCCTGCAAGTTTTTATCAATAGTTATTATGGCATATCTATTATTAATTAATGTTACAAATATTCCTTCTTTATCAATAAACTCACCTATAATATCACCTTGATATTGAACTAAATAATTTATATAATTTTCATTGTTAAACACGCTTTCTGGAGCTGAAGACTTAAATTCCATTCTATTCTCCTCCATAATAATAAGATGAAGGTACACTAACAAATAACCTTCCACAATAATATTCAGTATACGATTTATCTATGCTATTTCTATAAGGGGCTAATGGTACTGCTATTATATTTTTAAATATCTCATAAAAATCTAAGTATCCATAGCCAGTATCTTCATTAGGATATGTTTGTCCTTTAGTTCTAGTAGCACCATATATTAAATAACTTCTTAGCTTACTAGAATTCATTGTTCTATCATTTCTGTTTATAATTCCCCATTGAAATAATAAAGCACATACTCCCACAACTATTGCTGTTGCTGGAGAGCTTCCTGACATTTTTACTACTCTATTATCAGGAGATATTGTCAAAATATCTTTTCCTGCAGTAATTATATCTGGGTTTATCCATCCATTAACATTAAATCCCTTGCCAGATTCAGCTAGCAAAGACTGAGTTTGACTATTATAATATCCAACAGTTATTATATATCTAGCAGTAGATGGAACCATCAATGTATTTAATGGATTAGGTCTAAGAAACTTTGTATTTTCAGGCAATAAAGACCTAGGAGCTAACCATATATCATATCTTCCATTAGTTATATAATCGCCCCTTAACTCAAAAGTCCATATTCCAGGTTTAATATCTTTAAATTCTATAAAAATAAGTTCATTTCCCGTAAATGTGTCAGGAACATAATAGTTAATATTAACACTAGTATCAGTTAATATAAATTTAAATGATCTTTCTAGAGAAATTTTAGCATCTATAAATGAAGATTCTTCTCCACTAGGAGACATTATATTTAAGGATACTATATTAGGTCTTTGAATCCAAAAAGTTAAAGTAAAATTTTTTATTTCTCTCGGGATTACTAATTCAACTTTTTCAGTACTGTTTTCACTTTCTATTATTCCAGATGAATGTCCTTCTGCTCCACCTTCATTCCCTACACCAGCTACTACCGCTACTCCTCTTATTGACCCAATTGTAGTTAAATATCTAGAAAAAAGGCCTCTTCCATCATGACTTGCCTCAGTACATCCTATTGCTAAACAAATTACTAATGGCCTATTGAGATTTAAAGCAAAATTTTTAAGGTATTCTACTCCAGCTAAAATTTCAGCCTCATTATAAACAGGAACATCTTCTATTCCATTTTCTTTAAACTCTTTTTCATAACTAAGAGATTTTAATAGCTTTACAATAGCAAAATCACAATTAGGTGCAATTCCTTTAATAAGTCTATTAAATCCCCTAGCTCCTATTATACTAGCCAGCTTAGTTCCATGCCCTATTTCATCTACACTATCAACAATATCATACGGATTTCCTCCATCCATATTACTTTTAATAGCACTATTTATATCTTCATTTGTAAATATAGATCCTACATAAACTGAATCACTACGCTTTTTTGTACTCTTTTGATCCCAAATAGTAAGTATTCTAGATGTATCATCTTCCCTCATAAATTCTTTATTCAGATAATCTATTCCAGTATCAACTATACCAACTATTACTTCACTTCCGTCAAGACCTAAATAAGTATTATTTATCACTGTTGGTATATTATCAACTTCTTGTGGTGATATTTCTTGTAAAACATATGGTACTCTTGTTTGTATATAAACAATTGATGGAACATCCTTTCTTAGCTGTTTTAAGTACTGTGGAGGAGTTGAAATAACCCCTAATGTATCAGTAATTACATCTCCACAAGCATATGATACCTTATCTAATTCTTCTTTTAAATTTCCTCTATATTCAACTAAATAATCAGGAGAATCTTCACTTAAAAAATTTGGACATTGTACTGATTCTATGACTTATCACCTCTTTAATTTAACTCTTATTTTAATTTACTCTATAATTTAAATAATGTTACAAATAATATCTTTACTTTCGCTAATAGTAGCTTAGCTTTAAATTCAGTGTTGATAACTATTATTCCCTTATATTAATTACTAAAAATAACTTCTACTATTCTCCATAAAATGCAAAAACACATAAATAGTAATAAAACTATTTATGTGTTTTGTATTTAGGTTACTAATAATATTCTAAAAAACTATTTTTTAAATTTATTTAATCTTTCTTTAGTTTCTAATCTATTAGCCCACATTTCTTCTTCTGATTTATATCCTCTTTTTTTAGCTTGGTCTTTAGTATATTTTGGTCCAAACATAAGATCTAAAATGTGTATTGAATCTTTACCAGCAGCTTCCATAGTTCCTCTACATGAACCACAATAAGTTACTATACTATCTTGGTTAAAATCATTAGCTCTTCTAGTATATACTCTCTCGTATAACTCTGGGTTTGAGCTACATACCATTCCCCCAACACCACAACATCTAGTGTTTTTACCGTTTCTTTCAACTTCTTCCCAATTGTATCCTAACTGGTCTAAAATCCATCTTACACTTTCATGGTGTGAAGTTACATCTCTAGTTACACATGAATCATGTATATTAAATATAACGTCTGAACCTTCTCCTATTCCTTTAGCCTCTGCTGGAATTCCTATTAAATCTCTCATTAAATCCCAGTAAGCTATAACTCTTTGATTCTTAGCTGTTTCACTAAACACTTTGTAACATGATGGACAAACAGTTATTATAACTTCAGCTCCCATTTCATCTAATATATCTGTAGCCTTTTTATTTCTTTCTTCATATTTTTCTTCTTCTCCAATTAAGTAAGTTACCTTACCACAACATTGAAGTAATGCACCAACATTTTCTTCTCCTAAAGAATCCTTTAAGTGTCTTAAAACACTTTCTACTCCACTTGGAGTATAAGCTGGTACTGTACATCCTGGTACAAATACATACTTAGTTTTCTTCTTAGCTTTTTTCTCTTCTTTCATCTCTTTTTTCACTTCCTCAACTGGAACTGCTTCAACTGTTGTACAGTATTCTTCTGCACACTCTTTTTCTTGAGTAGCATCACTTGCTTTTAATGCTTCTAATGGTGCTAATCCACCATTTTCTTCAGAGAATGCTTCTTTCATAGCTCTAAAGTTAACCTTTAAATCTAACTCTTTTGGACATTTTAATGTACATTGGTTACATTCATTACATGAATATGCTATCATCTTATCCATGTTTTCATAACCTTTTTCTAAATACTCTCTGAATAAAGCTTTTGGACAATCTGTGTAGTCATTAAGCATTATACACTCCTTCATACAAAGCTTACATTGACATTGTCTACATCTATCTGCTTCTCTTAAAGCTTCTTCTTTTGTATATCCTAAAGCAACTTCATCAAATGATTTTATTCTCTCTGCTGGATCTAATTCTTCCATATCTTCTCTCTTACCAGTTATTGTTGACCAATCAGTTGGCATTTGTAACTTAGTTTCATAAGTCCAAGTATCCTTTAACTCTCTGCCTTCTGTTAAGCTTTCTCCATTTAAAAATCTTATAACAGATTGAGCAGCTCTTCTACCAGTAGCCATAGCTTGGATAACTATTACTGATTCACCTGAAGCATCTCCTGCTATAAATACTTTCTCATTTGAAGATGATTGTAATGTTTCTTTATCACATTCAAATGTAGTGTTTGGTCTTTGAACTAGTATGTCTTTAGCAAATTCTCCCTCAACACCTTGACCTATAGCAAATACTATTGTGTCTACTTCTATTTCACTTGTATCTTCATTATCAAATTTTGGAGAAAATCTTCCATTCTCGTCAAACATTGAAAGACATTTTTTTAATGTTACTCCTGAAACTCTTCCATTCTCATCAATATGTATATTTTTTATAGCTTGGGCATGATTGAATTTTATTCCTTCTGCTATAGCACCTTCTATTTCGTGATTTGATGATGCCATGTTATCAAAGCTATCTTCTAAACATATTGAGTAAACTTTCTCAACACCATTTATTCTTAATGAAGTTCTAGCACAGTCCATAGCAACATCTCCGCCACCTACTACCAATACTACTTTGCCAGCCTTTTCTACATTTCCAGTTAAAGATGCTTCTTTTAAATATCCAGCAGCACTAAATATACCTTCAGCGTCGAAGTTTTCTAAACTTCTATCAACTCTTCCTTGATGCTTACCTACAGCAACAACCACACTATCAAAGTCATCAATAATATCACTAAGCTCTACATCTTTTCCTATTTCACAATTTAATTCAAAGTTAACACCTAACTTATCTAAATAACTTATCTCGTGCTCTAATCCTGTTCTTGGTAATCTATAAGCCGGAATACCAACTCTCATCATACCACCTCTAACAGGTAGTTTTTCAAATACTGTAACTTCGCATCCTTCTTTTCTTAAATCTAAAGCTGCTTGTAATCCTGAAGGGCCAGCACCTATAACAGCAACTTTTTTACCATTACTATTTTTTACTGAAAGATCCCAATTCTCTTCTTTATCAAAGTTATCTGCTGCATATCTTTTTAATGAAGCTATTGCCATTGGACTTTTTCCTTCATTCCATTTACATTGCTTTTCACATGGATGTGCACATATTCTTCCTAATGTTCCTGGTATGAATAATTTTTCTCTTATAACTTTTATAGCTTCTTCGCCTTTTTCTTCTTTTATTAATCTAACGTATTCTTTAACGTCAGTATGCATAGGACAAGTTGCAACACAAGCTGCTGTTTCTTCTCCCATACAATTTTCAACTATCTTCTCCATATTAGCTACGATTTCTTTTTTTAACATTGCCATTCCTCCTATATCGTACTAACTTTCATCTTATGATGTTTTGTTAAAAATTCTTCAAACTCTATATATTAATCAAAGGGGTAGAATTTAATAAAAATTAAAATTCTACACCCTTATTGATCTCTATTAATTATTATGTTTATTTATTTTCTTTTTTTCTAAATGTTTTTGGATCTATTGCAAATATAAATACACCTAAAACTATTACTATTCCCCATATTGCTAATGATGGAGTTATTTTATCTCCAAATAATAATGCACTGAATATTATTGTCCATAATGCTGCTGTACTATTTAATGCAGTACCCATTGCTGCTCCTATTAAATCAACAGCTTTATACCATGAAAGATAAGTTATAGCTCCTAATATAGCAATTCCAGCATACTTAAATACTAATCCTCTTGAAACTATTTGACCTGCTAGTGGATATCCACCTATAAATGGTAATACTATCACTGCATATGAAACCATTGAAATAAAATATCTTAAACATAAAAATTGTTGTGGTGATGCTTGTATATGATCTTCACCTTTTATATGCTTCATAGCAAATCCTATGATAACCCCTTCTAAAGCCCATCCAAATACAGCTACTACTGCAAATAATATACCTTTAAAGAAAGTTGGTGGTACATTACCTGAAGGATTAAATCCTAACATGAATGATCCTAATAAACTAACTGCTATACCTATTACTGCTCTTAGTGATAATTTTTCTTTAAGTATAAAGTATGATAATATCGCTCCTACTCCAGGATAAATAACTGAAATACTTGATGCATATGGTGCTGTAGCATATTTAATACCTAATAAGTAAGCACTCATACCTATTGGTGAACCAACTAAAGCTGCTAAAGCCGCTGCTTTACCTTTTTTAGTTTTAAATAGTAAATGGAATACATGTTTAAATTGTTTTCCAAATATTAAAACTAATGCAACCCAAACAAAACAAAAACTTTCGTGGAAGAATGCAGTTACTAATGGTGAGAACTCAAAACTTATTTCTGAAACACCTTGTGCTAAAGCAAAGGCTTTGTCTGTAAATATTTTATCCATACCTACTCTTCCCATTAATACTCCATCAAGTCCCCAAGCAAGACCAACTAAAATACCAAACATAAGACCTTTTTGAAACTTTCTTTTGTTTACTTCCATAATTAAATTCCTTTCTTAATTTGTTATAAATTTCACTTTTAAAATCCCAATCATTTTATCAAGCATTTTATATTACAGCAATTTTCATGCCAAATTTATTACTATGGCTGAAAGTATTGAGTTTGTTAATTTTTTATTTATTTAAAATACTTTTCTTATGCTTAACAGTAACTATTTTGCTCATATTTCTGTATTTTTTTTGAGCACCGTCATCTTTTTTAACACTTTTTATATTCCATTTTCTTTATTGTTTGCCATATTTTTATCAATTACTTTTAATTTTATATTTTAAATTAATATGTTAAAATTAATTTCAACTAATATTTTAATATTATTTCAGTAATCATTGCATAAAATCCAAATAAGTTAGTAATAATTTATTTGAAAAAGGAGTTTTTATTATGAATATAAATTTGGAAAAACTATTTTTGTTAGAAAATTTAACAAATAACATTCCACTTGGATTAATTCTTATATCCTCAGAAAATAAAATAGATTTTATTAATAAAAAAGCTGAATGTTTTTTACATAGTAAATCTAAAGCAACTGAAAATATAAACATATTTTCAGTTTTCCCTCACTTAAACCAATTTATTAATAATTCAACTTCAAAAAAGAACAATCAAAAAGATAAACTTATAACATCTTTAGATGGTAATAAGTATAACCTTGACATTTGTCCTATAAATAATGGAGATATATTTATAGGTTGGCTTTTAATACTAAAAGACTTAAAAGAGATAATAAGTACCGTAAACAAATACTCTAACCAAGAAGCTGCTTACACATTTGATGATATAATAGGTGAAAGTCCACAGTTAAAAAAAGTATTAAGAGATGCTGAACTAATTTCAAAAAGTCCATCAACTGTTCTTATTACTGGTGAAAGTGGTTGTGGTAAAGAATTACTTGCTCAATCAATACATAATGCTAGCAATGTGTCAAACGGTCCTTTTATTGCATTGAATTGTGGTGCTATACCTAAAACTTTAATAGAAAGTGAACTTTTTGGTTATGAAGAAGCCTCATTTACAGGTTCTAAAAAAGGTGGAAAACCTGGTAAATTTGAATTAGCAGATGGTGGAACTATATTTTTAGATGAAATATGCGAAATGCCAATAGAGATGCAAGTAACACTTCTTAGAGTTATTCAAGAAGGAGTAATAACAAGAATAGGTGGAAAGACTCAAATACCTATAAACGTAAGAATTATAGCTGCTACAAATAAAAATTTAAAAGAAGAAATAAAAAAAGGAACTTTTAGAGAAGATTTGTACTATAGGTTAAATGTAATGCCTCTTCATCTTCCTCCTTTAAAGGATAGATTAGGAGATGTTCCTATCTTAATAAACTATTTTTTACATATAAAAAGTCAAAAATTGCATAAAGATATTCCTCACATAAATCAAAAACTCTATAAAAAAATGATTTCTTATTGTTGGCCTGGTAATATAAGAGAGCTTGAAAATTGTGTTGAAAATATAGTAAATCTAAATGGTTCTACTTCTTACGAAATTAATTTTGATGAATGTCATTGTCTTAAAACTGATAATTTAGGTAATCCTATTAAACCTAACGAATCAAATTCAACTGAAAGTTATGATGAAAATCTAATTAAACCATTAGTAATTTTAGAAAAAGAAGCTATAGAAAAAGCTTTATATACCTTTGATGGAAACATAACTAAAGCTTCTAATGCCCTTGGAATCAGTAGAAATGCTTTGTATAATAAAATTAAAAGATATGGCATAAATAAAGCTTAAAGTTATTCATATATTTTATAATTTATATCTTCTCTTTTATATTCTAAATTATAATTTTAATACAAAATAATTATTTATATAATATAATTTAAAAGTTAATTTTATTTGTTATAATATAATATATGATTTTATTAAGGAGTGATTTAATGCCAGCAGATAGAACTAATAAGGTTAGTTGTCATAATTATAGATGCGAGATAGAAGTAACATTAGAAGTTATAGGTGGTAAGTGAAAGTCACTTATAATTTGGACTCTTGGATTACACGATGTTATTAGATTTAATCAATTCAAAACTCTAATACCAGAAATCAGCCAAAAAATGTTAACTCAGCAACTAAGAGATCTAGAAAAAAATAAATTAGTATCCAGAAAAATATATAACCAAGTTCCGCCAATGGTAGAATACTCACTTACTGATATGGGTAAAAAACTACTTCCAATATTAAAGGAAATGGATATATGGGGAAAAGATTTCGTAAAAATGTTTTAAAAACTAAGACTTATAAATATGTTTAATATTTATAAGTCTTATATTTTTTAAGCTCTATGCACATTATTTTGTTTATTATTAATATATTTATGTATATTTTCTGCAACAATCTTACTATTTTTAACCGTCTCAACAACAGTCTTAGCTCCACTTACAATATCTCCTGCTGCGAAAACACCCTCTATGGATGTTTGTCCATTTTTATCAACTTCAAGTAATCTCCACTGACTAAAATCTAATCCCTCTTGAAAATACTCTTTAGCTTGTTGACTTACTGCAATTATTACTGAATCTAATTTATTTAATTTTTCTGATCCCTCAATATTTACAATTTTTGATTCATCATCTTCAACTTTTTTAGTACTTATTGTGATTAATCCCTCATCAACAATTTCTACCGGTGACTCAAATACTTTAAATTGAACTCCTTCTTCTCTAGCATCATTTATTTCTGCTAACACTGCTGTCATATCACTAAAATCCCTTCTGTAATAAATAGTTGTATTTGCTCCTGTTTTTCTAATAGTTCTAGCAGCATCCATAGCAACATTTCCTGCTCCTATAATTCCTACATTATTTCCTAAATCAATTGAATCTGGTGCTTTTAAATAATCTATTGCATAATGAACATTATGTCTAGTTTCACCTTTCATTTTTATAGATTTAGCCTTTTCTAAACCTATTCCAAGAAAAACTGCATCATATCCATCTCTAAATAAATCCTCTAGTTTAATATTATCTAAAACTGATATATTATTTCTTATTTTAACTCCTAATTGAATTAATTTTCCTTCTATTAAATCAATTATAGATTTGTCCAATCTAAAGTTTGGTATTCCATATCTAAGAACTCCCCCAAGTTTCTGATTCTTTTCAAAAATTGTTACATCATATCCCTTTAAAGCTAGATTAAAAGCAACACTTATACCAGCTGGTCCACCACCAACTATAGCAACTTTTGAATATAATTTATAATCTGGTTTTATACTAAAATTTTCAAGATATTTTTCTGATATGTATCTCTCTATTTCATAAAATTTTACTGACTCACCCTTTATTCCTCTAATACAATTTCCATAACATTGTCTCTCATGAGGACATACAATTGAACAAACTAATGATAATGGATTATTTTCAAATAATATCTCC
The DNA here is from genome assembly GCF_029258205.1 of Clostridium sp. Lineage (GTDB taxonomy): Bacteria > Bacillota > Clostridia > Clostridiales > Clostridiaceae > Sarcina. Next base: position 16,793 of record NZ_JARHZJ010000059.1, on the reverse strand, counting down.
CCAGCTTCTTCTATATTTCCACTTTTAAATAACTGTATTACCTGAGGTATAGGTGTATTTATTGGACATTTATTACTACATCTTGCATTTTTACATCCTAAACATCTATCAGCTTCTAATTGTAATTCTTTTAATCTCTCCATTTTAATTTTTCAACTCCTTTTAGACAAAAAGAAGATTATCCTAAAATAATCTTCTTTCTAAAATAATATTATTATCTAATCTATTTAAATCAAATGTTAGAAATCAATATCTTCTCCATAATAAACAGCTTCGAATAACTTTTTCATTTCTTCTACTGATATTTCTCTTGGGTTAGTACCGGTACAAGGATCAGCTACAGCAGTCTCAGCTATTGAATCTAAGTTTTCTCTAAACATTTCTTCTGAAATTCCAAACTCTTTTAATGAATTAGCCATTCCCATTTTATTTCTTAAATCTTTAACTAAGCTAACTAATGAAGCTACTAATTCTTCTTGATTATTTCCTTCTAATCCTAATCTACTAGCTATATCAGCATAAGCTCCCATAGCAGTTTTAGAATTAAATTGAATAGCTACTGGTAAGTATATAGCATTAGCTAATCCGTGAGGAACATCAAATATCTTACCAGTTTTATGTGCCATTGAATGAACTATTCCTAATATAGCATTTGAGAATGCCATTCCAGCTAAGTTCTGAGCTATATGCATATCTTTTCTTGCTTGATCTTTTCCTTCAAATGAATCATATAAATTAGCTACAATCATTTCGATTGATTTCATTGCTAATGCATCTGTTATAGGATTTCTAGCTGTTGAAACATAAGCTTCAACAGCATGAGTTAAAGCATCCATACCAGTGTTGGCAACTAAAGTTTTAGGCATAGTTTGAACTAAGTTAGTATCAACTACAGCTACATCTGGTGTTATGTTATAGTCTGCGATTGGATATTTAACTCCAGTCTCATTATCAGTTATAACTGAGAATGACGTAACCTCTGTAGCAGTACCACTAGTAGTTGGTATAGCTATGAATCTAGCTTTTTGTCTTAACTCTGGTAAGTTAAATGGCTTAGCAGCTTCTTCAAATGTAAATTCTGGATACTCATAAAATATCCACATAGCTTTAGCTGCATCTATTGGTGAACCCCCACCAATACCAATTATTAAATCTGGGTTAAATTCATTCATCATTGCAACACCTTTTCTTACTGTTGCAACTGATGGATCATTTTCAACACCAACGAAAACTCTTGTTTCAATATTTGCTTCTTTTAAGTTATCTTGAACTTTAGGAACTGTACCATCTTTTATCAATCTCTCTGAACCAATAACTATTAAAGCTTTTGACCCTTTAACACTTTTTAAATAGTCTATAGCATTTTCACCAAAGTATAAATCTCTTGGTATAGTAAATCTTTGCATAAAAAACACTCCTTTATTAATACTTTTTAATTTTATAATCTTTTCTTTAAATATTATTTATTTTTTGTTTATGTACTTTGCCCTTAGCACAAATTTATTATAAATTCTAATTTATCAAAAAAAAAGAAGGCACTTTTTGGTATTATACTTACCTAAAGGTGTGATTTGATATTTTATCTTATCTATAGAAATAAAATTTTTTAACTTAATACAAAATAAACATATAAATACCAAATATTTTTTTAAAATAAACTTATTTTTATCATAAAAACAAATGAAAATTATCTTCTTATATAAAAAAATAGACATCAAATATATAAATTCAATGTCTATTTATCTAACTAATAATTATACAAAATAATAATCTTCTACAATCAAAAGCTCATCTTATATTAATTTTAACAGAAAAATTCTATATTAAAAATTATATAAACCTTACTTAATCATTTCAGTTCTTTTTAAGTTTAACAACAGTCTCAACGTGAGGAGTGTTAGGGAACATATCCATAAGTAAAGTTTTTTCTATTCCATATCCTTTAGCTTTTAAAACTTTTAAGTCAGTTACTAGAGTTTTTGGATTACATGAAACATATATTATTTGTGGAGCATTAAATTTTATAACGTAGTCTAATGCCTTTGGATGTACCCCACTTCTTGGTGGATCTAAAATTATTATATCTGGTTTATCCTTAACTGTTTTTATAACTTCTGCTACATCCCCAGCTATAAAGTTACAGTTATTTAATCCATTTAATTTAGCATTCTCATTAGCTGCATTAGCTGCCTCTTCTATAAGTTCAATTCCAACAACCTTAGAAGCTTTTCCTGCTGCTATTTGTCCTATTGTTCCTGTTCCACAATAAAGATCAAATACTACCTTATTATCAGCAGTTCCCATAAAATCTCTAACTATGCTATATAACTTTTCAGCACCTAGTGAATTTGTTTGGAAGAATGAGAATGGAGATATTTTAAAGTTTAATCCTAAAAGATTTTCTGTTATAAAATCATCACCATATAGAATGTTTACTTTCTCTGGTATAACAGCCTCTGATAAAGCATCACTTTCTGTATGTATTATTGATTTTAATTTCCCTTTTAAGTTTAATCCTTTTATAATCTCAGTAAACTCTGTTAAATCAAAATCTATCTGAGTTGTAGTAACTAAATTCACAAGAATCTCTTCTGTCTTAACACTTTTTCTTAATACTAGGTATCTTAAATACCCTGTTCTAGGCATTATTTTATAGAAAGGTAATCCTTTTTCTCTAAAATATTTAACTGTCGTATCTAGTATGCTTCTAAAATCTTCATCAACCAATACACACTTATCAACATTTACTATCCCAAAAGATTTTCCTTTCATATGCATTCCAAGGGTAAGTTCTCCACCTTTTTCTTCGTCTCCAAAAGTGTATTCCATCTTGTTTCTATATTCCCATTGAATCGGACTAGTTTCTATACCTAAAAATTCCCCTGTTGGAACTTCGGCCACTTTAAATAAATCTTTAACTTGTTCAACCTTAAGCTCTAACTGTTTCTCATAAGGAATTGTTTGAGAAGAACATCCTCCACACACTCCAAAATGTGGACACTTTTTCTCTTCCTCATAACTAGCTTTTTCTCTTACTTCAGAGACTCTAATTTCTGCATACTCTTTTCTTTTCTTAGTTACTCTACCAAATACTTTTTGTCCTGGAAAAGTATTTTTAGCATAAACTTTTAATCCATCTACAAATCCGAATCCTTTAGCAGGGAACTCTATTCCCTCTATTAATAATTCTATTTCATTACCTTTTCTCATTAGTTGTCTCCCTTACTAATAAATTATTTATTTTCTAAAAATTTTTTCACCTAATGTTAATTTGAACTTTCTACCTTCCATTATAGCTCTATAAAGTATGTTCATAATAACAAATATTATAAAATAAAAAGGAATTCTTCCTTCTTGTGATATTTTATAACCAAAAGGTCTCATTAGTAAATCTACTATAAAGAAGGCTGCTAAAGACAGTAGTAATATTACTGTTTGATCTATAATCCCTTCTAATATTCTTTTAAAGAAAGAAGTGTTTTTCTCATCTTTTTCACTAATATCTTTTTTATCTTTGTCTTGTTTATTAACAAATTCCTCATCAATAGCCATAGTATTAGTATCTAATGATATACTCTCTAATACTGCTGCTTCTTTTTCATATGAATCCATTTTTTCATTTGTTACTGATGTTTCATCACTTTTTAAAGCATCTTTTTGCTCTTTAGTGAATTTCTTATTATCCATAATATCCTCCTAAAAGCATTAAATATTATTCTGAAATACATTAATTAAATATACTATATTTATTATCTTATGTAAATCAAATCTATTTAAATTATAGTGTATTATTATGGCAAAACTATTACATTTTAATTATGAATATAAGAAAGAGAAGCTTATATAACCAAACTTCTCTTGCAAACCCCTATTTAACTTAAAACTCTCTTATCTTCTACTCTTTTAGTTATTTCTTCATTATCTAAATACTCTAAAATTGCTACTAAATACTTTCTTGAAACTCCTAAAATCTCCTTAGTTTCACCTAAAGTAATAGAACCATTTTTATTTAACCATTCTATTATTTTATCTTTAACACCTTGTAATACTTCCTTGTGCATGACAACATCTTCTGGAAGTTTAATTAAAGTTCCCTCTTCAATTAAAAGATTATATATTTTTATATATTCCTTTTCTAACTTTTTATCTTCTATAATATCTTTTATCTTTGGAGAAACTATTCCTCTTTCTAAATAAGCTTTTAATATTTTTTCCCTAATTCCACTTTGAGCTTTTGTTAATTTTATCTGAAAATCCTTTAGTGAAATTATATTACTACCTTCATTTATAATCTCTTTTTCCTTCATAAGTTCTAAGAAACTTTGAAATATTTTTTGCTTAATTTTATTTGAAAAACTTTTACTTCTAAGTTCTTCTTTATTCATACCTACTTTCAGTGGATTTTCTTCATGAAATTCTTTTAAAATTCCATAAATCTCATTACTCTTTTTAGTAAAAAATTTATTATGAATAAATAATTTAGATTTGCCATTATCTATTAAAATTATTCTTCTATCTTCACAAAGCTTTTCCAATATAAAATCTATATCATCTATATTTCTTCCTAGTCCTTTTATAACCTCTTGTGAATTTGGGAAGGTTTCACTTAAAGATAATACTACATTTTCAACTATCTCCTCTATACTTCCCTTTTCCATAAGCTTTAATTCATTTAAATAATCCTCTTTAAATCTTTTAGCTTTTTTAGCTACAGGATTTATTATTTTACCTCCACCTAAGGTTGTCATAGGAGAATAATTTCTTATAACTAAGTTATCACCTTTTTGAGCACATATTTCACTTTCTAGTCTTAATTGTATATACGCCTCTTCACCTGGCTTTACTTCTTCTTTATCAAGTATAACTATTCTTCCAAATATCTCTGATGTACCATGATATATTCTTACTCTCTGTCTATTAACTAAGTTTTTTTCATTTGACTTTAAATATCTAAACTTACAATCTACCATATAAGATGGCTCAATAGTATTAGCTGTACAAACAACCATTCCTCTAGTTACTTCCTCTTTAGTAACCCCTGATAAGTTTAATGCACATCTTTGACCTGCTTCTCCTATTTCAACATTCTCATCATGAACTTGAACATTTCTAACTCTAGCTTCTATTCCACTTGGATTAATTTGAACTAAATCACCTAATTTTACACTTCCACTTAATATAGTTCCTGTAACTACTGTTCCAAATCCACTTACTGAAAAGCTTCTATCAACAGCTAATCTAAAATGTCCTTCCTTATCTTTTTGCTCTACTTCTTCTACAGCACTATCTATCTCAGATATTAATTCATCAATTCCTTCTTTAGTTTTAGAAGAAACCTCTATCATAGTTACATCCTTAAAACTAGTTGATTTTAAATAATTCTTTATGTCTTCTTTTATCATTTCTGCCCATTCTTTATCAACTAAATCTCTTTTAGTTAAGGCTACTATACACTTTTTAACCTCTAAGAGTTCTAATATTTCTAAATGTTCCTTTGTCTGAGGCATTATTCCTTCATCTATGGCAATAATTAGAAGAACTACATCTAGAGATGTAGCTCCTGCTAACATATTTTTTATGAATTTTTCATGCCCTGGAACATCTATTATTCCTGCTCTTTTTCCTGAAGGCAAATCAAAAAAGGTAAAACCTAAATTAATTGATATACCTCTTTTCTTTTCCTCATCAAGATTATCAGTTTCTCTACCTGTTAAAGCTTTTATAAGAGTTGTCTTACCATGATCTATATGCCCTGATGTTCCTATAATCACATGTTTCATCTATTTTCACCTATTTCCTTTAAAGCATTAAATATAACTTCATAATCATCTTCTAAAATAGTTCTAAGATCTATATAAACCGAACCTTTATAAACTCTAGTTATTATAGGTATTTTATATTCTCTTAGTTCTCTTTCTAATTTAACTTCATTTATGCTATCTGAATCTATTCTAAGTAAATAAGTAGGTAATTTACTATCTGGCATTGAACCACCACCAACTGTTGATTCACCTTCTTCTATAGAAAACTTATAGAACTTATTTAAACCTTCTAAATTCTTATAAAGTCTATTAGCTCTTTCTTTTATTTCCTTTAAATCTAAAGTCATCATATGAAGAGTTGGTATTTTTTCAATTGCCTCTTTTTCATTTAAGTAATGTTTTAAAGTAATTTCTAAAGCAGCTAAAGTAAATTTATCAACTCTTAGAGCTCTAGTTAATTGATTCTTTTTTATTTTATCTATGAATTTCTTTTTGCCTACAATAATTCCAGCCTGTGCTCCACCAAGCATTTTATCTCCAGAGAATGTTACAACATCTACTCCAGCCTCTAAACTTTCTATAACTGTAGGCTCCTTTTCTAATCCATATTTACTTAAATCAATTAAAACACCACTTCCAATATCCTCTATTACAGGTATATCCTTTTCCTTTGCTAGGTTACATATCTCATTAGCACTTATACGCTTAGTAAACCCTACTATTTTAAAGTTTGAACTATGCACTTTTAAAAATGCTCCAGTCTCTTCTGTTATGGCATTCTCATAATCATATAAATGTGTTCTATTGGTTGTTCCAACTTCCACAAGCTTAGCTCTTGAAAAATTCATCACATCTGGAATTCTAAAAGAACCGCCTATTTCTACAAGTTCTCCTCTAGAAACAATTACCTCTTTATTTTCACAAAGAGAATTTAATACAAGCATTATGGCAGATGCATTATTATTTACCACTAATGCTGACTCAGCTCCTGTAATCTCTTTTATGATACCTTCTATAAGAGAGTACCTAGATCCTCTTTGCCCTTTTTCTAAATCATACTCTAGATTGCTATAGCTTGAAGCAGCTAATTTAACTGCTTCAGCAGCCTCTTTACTTAACAGAGATCTTCCTAAATTAGTATGAATAACAACACCTGTTCCATTAATAACCCTTTTTAAATTTCTTTCTCTCTTTTTCAATAATCTATTCTCACATTTAGTCTTAACTTCTTCCTTAGTTAGGACATGCTCTACCTCTTCATTTAGAATAGCTTTCCTATTTTCACTTATTATATCTCTCAAAGTACTTACAACTGTTTCTCTCCCATTTTCATTTAAAAAGTCCTCATTAAAAATACCAAGTATTTCGTCTATCTTAGGCAATCCTCTAAGAAGTTCTTTTGTCATGTTATCCTCCTAAAAATTACTCTACTACTATATATGCATCATTAAATTCCTCAACACGTCCTATAACAGCACTTTCTACCTCTAATTTTTCTAATTTAGTTAGTATGTCTATGTAATCTTTCTCTTTACAACTAATTAATAATCCACCTGATGTTTGAGGATCAAATAATATATCTTCCATCCAACTTTCAACATTATTCATAAGATATTTTCCTTCTAAATATCTTTTATTGTCATAACAACCAGCTGGTATTAATCCCATAATAGCATATTCTTTAGCTTCTTTAATAAATGGAATCGCATCTTTAAAGATTCTAAATGTTTTTTTAGATGGTTTTGCCATTTCATATGCATGACCTATTAATGAAAATCCTGTTATATCCGTGCATGATGTTATATTATAGTCAGTTATTATTTCACCTGCATACTTATTTAAATACACCATTACTTTTACTGCTTTTTCATAAGCTTCCTTAGAAGCTATACCAGCTTTAATAGCTGTATTTACTATACCAATACCAATTGGCTTAGTTAATATTAAAATATCACCTGTCTCTGATCCATAGTTCTTAAGAACTTTATCTGGATGTACAATTCCTGTAACAGATAAACCATACTTAGGTTCATCATCTTGAACTGTATGTCCTCCTACTACTACAGCCCCAGATTCTAAAACCTTATCTGCTCCCCCTCTTAGTATTTCACCTAATATATTTATATTTAAGCAATTAGGAAAACCAACTATATTTAATGCTACTATAGGTTTCCCTCCCATAGCATAAACATCACTTAATGAGTTTGCTGCAGCTATCTGTCCAAATGTATATGGATCATCTACTATTGGAGTAAAGAAATCTAATGTTTGTATTGTTGCCATTTCATCATTTAATTTATATACTGCTGCATCATCAGATGTATCTATTCCAACAATTAAATTTTTATCATTCATCTTTGGTAATTTACTTAAAATTTCTGAAAGAGCCCCCGGCCCTATTTTGGCTGCTCAGCCAGAAGTCTTTGATAGCTCAGTTAATCTTTTTTCTATCATAAAACTCCACCTCTTTTCTAAATAATAATATTAATTATATCATATTACTTTATAGAAATTTTATCTTTTATCTTCTCCAATGTTTTTTCTCCTATACCACTTACATTTGTAATATCATCAACACTTTTAAATCCACCGCTTTCTTCCCTATAATCTATTATAGCCTGTGCCTTACTTTCTCCTATTCCATTTAATGTCATAAGTGTTTCTTTAGACGCAGTATTTATATTTATAACTGAACTTCCACTTTTCTCGCTTTTTGCCTCAGATAAATTAGCAGAATTACTATTAGGTTTTTCAGTATTTAAGCTTTCTTTTAAACTTTCCTCTTCACTTTCAGCATCATTTATATTTTTGATTACTATACATTGTCCATCACTTAAATATAATGCTCTATTTATATTACTTAAATCTGCTTCATCAGTTGGCCCTCCAGCTTCCTCTATAAGCTCATAAATTCTACTTCCATTTTTTAATTCATATACATTAGGCTTTTTCACCTCACCTTTAATCTCTACAACTATTTTTTCTTCACTTACACTAATTTCTTTTACACTTTCTATGCTATTCTCTTTTTCTACTTTATTGTTATTTTCACCTTCTTTCTTTGAACCTGATTCTTTTTCCGTATTACTTTCTAATTCATTATTCTCTTCTGATTCTTCGGAATTTAAAAATAGCTTTTCCATATCACTATCACTTATTTTTTTATCATTTGTCTTTGAGTAACCAATAAATAAAAACCCAATAGCTATTACAGCAATTATTAAACTTCCTATAATCTTTTCTTTTCTCTTCATAATCCCTCCATATACATTTATTATAAATTTATTAAAAATAAAATTTTAAAATAATAAGTTCTCATACTATTTAAGATTATTGACATTTTCTTTATTTTTAAGTACCATATTAATACAAATTTATAGAAAATATCCTCTTTTATTGTTATAATAATTATTAAAATTAAAATAAAAAATTTTGGAGGCTCTATGAGTATAAAGTTTAAGAATTTAAAAATAAAACTTAATTTTATAATATCTATAGCTTTTATCTTCTCTTTAATTTTAAGTACTAATGTATTTGCTGAAAGTAATGTACCAGAAATTAAGGGTGAAGGAATGGTTCTTATGGATGGAACTACTGGGGAAGTATTAGCTGAAAAAAATGCTAATGAAAAACTCGCTCCTGCATCTACTACTAAAACTATGACAGCTTTACTTACAGTAGAAAAAGCTAAACTAAATGATGTTGTTACTATAGGAAAAAATCCTCCTTTAGCTGAAGGAACTCGAATTGGACTTCAAGAAGGAGATAAATATACAGTAGAAGAATTACTTAATGCATTATTAATACAATCAGCTAATGATGCCGCTATAGCCTTAGCAGAACATATTTCTGGTTCTGAAGAAGAATTTGCAAAGCTTATGAATAAGCGTGCTTATGAATTAGGTGCTAATAGTACTCACTTTGTTAATGCTAGCGGACTTTTTGAAGAAGATCATATGACTACGCCTTATGATCTAGCTCTAATAATGAATGCAGCTTCAAAAAATTCAATAATTGATGAGATTACAGAAAAAACAGTTTATGAAATGCCTAAAAGTGTTGTAAGTGGAGAACCTATATGGGCAAATAATAATAATCAACTTATTCATTCAACAAGTCCATACTATAATAAAGATATTTTTTGTAACAAAACAGGATATACAACTAAATCAAGACATACATTTACTTGTGCAGCAAAAAGAGGAGATAAAAAATTAATCCTTACTCTATTAGGTTACGACAATAAGGATCAATACTATGAAGATACAAAAAATCTTTTAGATTATGGCTTTGATAATTTTTCTTTAGTTAAATTATATTCTAAAGATGATGTTGTAAAAGAATATTACATTGATGATAAAAATACCGTATCTCTAGTAGCTCCTGAAGATATTTATAAAACATTTAAAAACTCTGAAATAAAAGATTTATCTACAGATGAGATAAAGAAAATTTTTAACATAGACTTTTCGGTAAAAGCAAATAAACCTATATCTAGAGGTACTGACATACTAAAGAATACTAATTCTTTTACTGGAACACTTATGATTGGAAACACGCCTTATAAAACTTTAAATCTTTTAAACAATAATGATATAACTTATACAAGGTTTGAAAAACTTATGTTTAAGTTAAAGGGGTTTAGTGGATTTTACATAGCTCTAGGTGTTATAGGATTAATATTTTTAATCATCTTAATACTATTTATAATTAGGCTTATATCAACTATAAAAAGAATAAGAAATAGAAAGAAACGTAATTCATATTTTTATAATTAAAAAAACAAGTAGTTTTAAGCTATAGCTTAAAACTACTTGTTTTTTAATTTATTTATTAACTCTTTCATATCCTCTGGAAGATCTGCTCTTAAACTTAAAGGCTTCTTTGTCTTTGGACTATAAAAATCTAATCCATAAGCATGTAATGCCTGTCTTGATATAAAGTCTTCATCCTCTGTTCCATATAAAGAATCTCCAAATATAGGGTGACCTAAACTACTTAGGTGTACTCTTATCTGATGTGTTCTTCCCGTTTCTAATAAACATTCAACTAAATCAGCACCATTATAACTTTCTATAACCTTATAATGAGTTATACTCTCTTGACCTCTTTCATCTATAACTCTTTTTATAGTATCCTCTGCTGGTCTATAAATAGGTCTATTGATAGTTCCTTCTTTTTCTTCTAAATTTCCATGAACTATTGCTAAATATCTTTTTTGAAATTTATCAGTTTTCATTTCATTAGATAAAACCATATGAGCATATTGATTTTTACCTATTATTATAAGTCCTGAAGTGTTCATATCTAATCTACTAACTAGTCTAACTATACAATCTTGATTACTTTCTTTAAAGTAATATAATATACCATTAGCTAAAGTTCCCTTAGGATGACTTCTTGTAGGATGCACAACCATAAACGGCTTCTTATTTAAAACTAATATATCAGTATCCTCATAAACTATTTCTAACTCCATTTTTTCTGGCTCAATATTTTGAGATTCCTTTTTTGAAAGCTCAATTTTTATCTCTTCACCAGTTTTAACAATATAATTCATTTTTACTGAAACCCCATCTACTTTAATCCTCTTATCAATGGCTGCACTTCTTATTAATCTTGAAGATAACCCTAACTCTTCTTTTAAAAATTCTCTTATTTTTCTTTTATCATACTCTTTAGTTATTTTACTTTCTAAAATACTCATTTCATCTCTCCGAAATTTTTATAGTCTTTTCCCAGTAATATTATTACATCATAAGTTCCATTTCCATCATACTTAGATGAAATTCCCTTTTTAATATTCTCTATCTTCAAATCATTTTCCATAAAAACTCTAGAACTTTCATCCTTTATCAAAATCTCTGATTTTTCCTTTTGATCTCCATTTCCAACATCAACTTTATCATATCCATTTTCATTTAATTGTTTTTGTAAATTTGCAGCTAAGCCATTTATTTTTGTACAATTTAAAACTTTTATGGATAAATCTCCTCTAGCAGCACTAGGTATAACATTTTTTCTTCCACTTAAATTACTACTGTTTAATTTACTCTTTAATTCTTTAGTAGCCTTTTCATCAGAAATATAATAAGAAATATTTCCAACATATTTCCCTTCTCCAGGTAAAGTCATCATTTTTATATTATTCTTATCAGATTCTAAACCTTTAAGTCCATATGCAACAGTAACATCTAAAGGAATATTAGTTTCTATATTTTTATTTAAAATTTCTGCTATACTATCTATCTTTGTTATAGTAGATACTGATAAGACTTTATCTATTACAGCATTCATAAATTTTTGTTGATTTTTTATTCTATCAACATCCCCATTAGCTAATCCTGTACCATCATTATTTTTTCTCCATCTAAAAAACTCTTCAGCTTTTTTACCGTCTAGATGTACAGTTTCTCCTTTATTGAAATGTATGTGTAAATCCTGCCCTGGATCATCATAGTTCATATCCTGATCTATATACATGTCAATTCCACCTATAGCATCTATTATTCCTCTAAAGCCTTCATAATCAACCTTAACAACATAATCAACCTTAACTCCTAATATATTACTAACAAGCTGTTTAACAAGCTTTTCTCCACCAATTGGATAAGCAGAATTTATTTTTTGAGACTTCCCTCCAATTTTAACTCTAGTATCCCTAGGTATAGATATTAAATTAGCCTCTTTTGTTATAGGATCAAAATTAGCTAAAATTATAGTATCTGTTCTTTTAGCATCTTTATTTGACACATCATTTGTATCACCAATATCCATTCCTAATAAAAGTACATTAATTGGTTTTTCAACCTTTATTACATCCTGTTTTACATCTTTAACTATATTAAAAACTTCCCCTAAAAAACTACCATATTTAAAATAAAAATATCCGAAAACACTTATTGAAAAAATAAGAATAAAAGCTAAAGTACCTAAAATTATTCTTTTTACTATACTTTTTTTATTGCTATTTTTCTTATCTTGTCTTTTTTTAAATCTATTTTCTTCATTTCCCATATAATCCTCTCCAATTATTTAATTATTTTTTTGCATTATTAAAAAATTTCTTGCTTCTATAGTTAAAGGGTGTATTAAATTACCTTGCTTTATTACAAATAAAATTGTATTTTCTAACCCTCTTAATACTCCTTTGTCTAAATCCTCTCTTGTTATTGCTCTTAACTCTTCAATCCCCGGAAAATCTCTACCTGGTTCAATATAGTCAGCTATATATATTATTTTTTCTAAAGTACTCATATTTTTCTTTGCTAAAGTATGATATTTTACAGCATCTAAAACCATTTCATCTTCTATTCCAAATTTTTCTCTTGCTACTATAGCACCAACAAATCCATGTAAAACTTGAGGTGATTTTAAGGTTACTTCATCTAGTTCATAACCATGCTCTTCTAATATTTTCACTTGTTCATCTACAGGAATATATTTTGCTACATCATGAATTAACGCAGCTAATTCTGCCTTTTGTATGTTTTCACCATTTATTTTAGCAAGTTCTTTAGCAGTTTCAACCACCCCTAAAGTATGTGAGTACCTACTTCCCTTAATAGTCTCTTTAACATATTTATTTATTTCCTCTAATGACCACATAGTTACTCTCTCCTATATAAATTATATTTATTTATTATATCCACTACACCTGGTGGCAAAAAGAATTTAACCTCTAAAGAATTTCTAACTCTTTGTCTTATAAGTGTAGAACTTATTTCTATATTAAGTAAATCTAAATATACTATATTAGTATAATATTCTTTATCGAACTCTTCTTTCCTCTTTAATAAATCTATTTTATCAAATCCAGGTCTATTAAAAACTACTAAATTACTAAATTTAAAAATTTCATTTATATTTTTCCATGAATTTAGATTTATAAGACAATCTGCTCCGGTTATGAAATAGAGCTCTACTTCTTCAAAACTTTGATGTAAATATCTTAAAGTTTCATAAGTAAAGCTCAATCCTTTTTTCTCTATTTCATAGTTATTTATGGAAAAAAAGCTATATGGCTCTATAGCTTTTTTTACCATTTCATATCTAATTATTTCATCAGTTACATCTTTCCACTTCTTATGAGGTGGATTACCTGCTGGCATAAATATAACTTCGTCTAGTTCTAATATTTTATAGGCTTCATAAGCTATATAAATATGACCTATGTGTATTGGGTCAAAAGTTCCACCGAATACTCCTATTTTTTTCATATTATTTCCCTTTTTTAGGTAATTCTATCTTAGGATTATTTTTTGATTCTCTATAAAGAACTATTTTGTTTCCTATAGATTGAACACCTTCACATCCTAATCTTTCACATATGAAATTTGAAGCTTCTCTTGTCTCTAATCCACTATTTTCAAGAACATTTATCTTTAAAATTTCCCTTGCTTCTAAAGCATCATCAACTTGCTTTAAAAAGTTATCCTCTATTCCATTTTTCCCTATTTGAAATATAGGAGTTAATTTAGCACCTAATCCTCTTAAATATGCTCTTTGTTTTGTTGTTATCATTATTTATCCTCCATTAATTATAGTAAGTATTCAAACTCAAAGTCATTTAATCTTACCATGTCTCCATCTTTTATTCCCATTTCTCTTAATTCATGGAATATTCCTTTATTATTAAGAACTTTATGGAAGTATCTTAATGAATCAGGATCATTTACATTAACAGCTAATAATAATCTGTCTACAAATGAACCTTCTATTACATAAACCTTTAATCCATCTTCTTCTATTGGATTTATAGTATATGTAAACTTCTTATCCTCTGGAATGAATCTTTCATCTTCTGGGATTTCTAAGTCAGTAATAGGAATATCTTTAAGCATTCTAGCTGCTTCTTTTATTACTTCATCTACTCCTTGTGAAGTAGCTGCTGACATTTTAAACACCTTATCAAATCCCATTTTATTAACTTCAGCTTTGAAGTTTTCAAAAACTTCTTCATCAAATAACATATCGCATTTATTTGCTACTACTATTTGAGGTCTATCCCAAAGTTTAACACTATAGTTTTTTAATTCTTCATTTATTTTCTTGAAGTCTTCAAGTGCATTTCTTCCTTCAACTCCTGAAATATCAACAACATGTATTAAAAGTCTTGTTCTTTCTATATGTCTTAAGAAGTCTAATCCAAGACCTACCCCTTCTGAAGCTCCTTCTATAATACCTGGTATGTCTGCCATAACAAATGGCTCTATTCCTGGTACAGCAACAACTCCTAAATTAGGTTTTAAAGTTGTGAAATGATAGTTAGCTATCTTTGGTTTAGCCTTAGTCACCACTGAAAGTAATGTTGATTTACCAACGTTAGGGAATCCTACAAGCCCTACATCTGCTAATAGTTTTAATTCTAAAATAACCCATCTTTCTTCTCCTGGCATTCCTGGCTCAGCAAAAGTTGGCGCCTGTCTTGTAGGTGTACAGAATTTACAATTTCCCTTACCACCTTTTCCTCCTCTACAGATTGTATATGTATCATCTATATGAGAAAGGTCTGCCATTACCTTGTTAGTTTCAGCATCTTTTATTATAGTTCCCATTGGAACCTTTATTGTTAAATTTTCACCATCTCTTCCATAACACTTAGAACCTTGACCATCTTGTCCTCTACCTGCTACGAATTTTCTCTTATATTTGAAATCTAAAAGAGTTGTCATTCCTGGATCTACTACAAAAGTAACATCTCCACCTTTTCCACCATCTCCACCATCTGGTCCACCAAGTGGAACGTATTTTTCTCTTCTAAAAGAAACAGAACCATGACCACCATCTCCAGATTTCACAAATATCTTGGCTTTATCTATAAACATGTTTTTTCACCTTGCTTTCTCTATAAAATGTTCCTTTTTAGTATATTATAACCTTACTTTAATATAAAAACACAGCTTTTTTAATGCTATGTTCTCATATAGTTAAAATTTTTTATTATTAATCAAAAAGCACCCTAAGTAAGGGTGCTTTTATAAAACCAAATATATTATTCAGCTATAACTTCTTCTACGTTTACTGGGTAAACAGAAGCTTTTTTCTTGTCTCTTCCAAGTCTTTCGTATTTAACAACACCATCGATCTTAGCGAATAAAGTATCGTCTCCACCTTTACCTACGTTAGCACCTGGATGAATCTTTGTTCCTCTTTGTCTTACTAAGATGTTTCCAGCAAGAACGAATTGTCCATCTGCACATTTAACACCAAGTCTTTTAGCTTCAGAATCTCTACCGTTCTTTGAGCTACCAACCCCTTTTTTATGTGCAAATAATTGAAGGTTCATTTTTAACATAGTCTACACCTCCTCTTTTATTATCTCTATATATTTACAACGCGTTTTCTTTCCTAAACTGCTATCCAGTCCTAGGACTAGACTCGCTAAGCTCATTTCAAAAGTTTTAAGTAAAACTTGAGCTTCAACTATTTCTTCCTGAGTAAACCCATTCAGATCTAGTTTTAAATATCCATCACTCATTTCATAGTTTACATTAAGTTTTAAAACTTCATCTAAACCAATGATTGCACTTTGAGATAATACTGATACGGAATTACATATCATATCGTACGCCTCTCCAGCTAGAATAGCATCTCTGCATTCCATTGCGTGTCCTTTAATAGTGAAGGAAATTATGTTATCTTCTTTTGATTGAAAATTAACTCTAATCATATCAGAAAATTAAGCTTCGATCTTTTCGATAACGATCTTAGTGTAAGGTTGTCTGTGACCATTTTTTCTTCTGTAGTCTTTCTTTCTTTTGTATTTGAATACAACAACTTTCTTAGCTTTTCCTTGAGCTAATACTTTTGCTACAACCTTAGCACCCTCAACTACTGGTGCACCAACTTTTATTTCTCCGTCTTTAGCAACTGCAAGAACTTCTGTTAATTCAACTGTTGAGTCAACTTCAGCGTTAAGTTTTTCAACGAATAATACGTCTCCTTCTTGAACTCTGTATTGTTTTCCTCCTGTAGTTAATACTGCGTACATTAAAACACCTCCTCATAACGGTCTCGCCACTTAAGGTA
>NZ_JARHZJ010000040.1 GCF_029258205.1 Clostridium sp. | reverse complement strand
TCAAATTCACTTTGATGTTTTTTATCTTTTAATATATCATCAAAAGACTTATCACCTTCGTTACCTTCTGTTCCTTCTCCATCTCCAGTAGAAGCAGTATTACCATCTCCACCTTCAGAAATTCCAGCTCCTCCATTGCCTGCTACTCCATCTGCATTTAAAAAAGGTCTAGATACTCCACCTAAACCAAATAACTGTACATTCATTATTAAATTTCTTTTCATATTTCCTCCTTGCCCCTAGTGTTCAAGCCCACTAGATTCAATTTTTTAAGCCTTTTAAAGCCATGCTTAGGGCAAAATAAAAAAGTCTTATTTCTAAGACTTCAATAAATTATTAATCTTAAATATTATTTAAAACCTTCATAAGAACTTTGTAATAAGAATCCTAATAACGCCCATATTTGATTTTCTATTTTTTCTAAGCAACATTTAACTCCAATTTCTTTGTTATAATTTTTAGGATCTACACAACTTGAAGCTTCTGTTAACTTATATCCATTAATCAAAGTAGCGTGAACTATTGTTGTTTTACCATGACGTTCTATAACTTCATATGATTTAATAAAGTCTTTAACCATTTTAGAACCTATTGAAACTCCTGAAGGTAAATTTTTATTATCATCAACCTTTAAGTTATACTTTTCAAATTGCTCTTTAGGGCACCATGAAATATATCCATCTTTATACTCAATCAAATATCCTTCATCCGATGGATTTTCATTTGCTGGAATAGTCCATCCTCTATATTTATTATATTTACCTCTAGTCATTGGTTTAGCTTTAACTAATTTTGTACTAATATAACTTTGCATTTTTAATCACTCCTTTATTTTAAATTTATGCATACTTTATTTAAGTAAGTGCTTTTTAGCTTATATAATCTATACACTCTTTTATTTCACCATTTTGAATAAATCTTATTGCTTTAACTAATCCTCTCATCATACATTCGTTTGATAAAAATTTTGATTCTTTTAAAACTTCAAAATTTTTAGGGTTATCTAAAGGTATTTTCACTTTTCCATCTAAATTTTTTTCATCATTTCCAAAACTATAAATTAGATAATTCTTCGTTTTTTCTGATAAGTTCATTAAAACAATCATCTTAATTACCTCCTATTTCATAACTTTTAATATTAATCCGAATTTCATTTAATCACTCCTTTTAATTTATACATAATAAAAACACCTACATTAAGTAAGTGCTCTAACTATCTTCCTTTACCTGCTTTGAACTGTTTTCCACATTTTAAACAAGTAACTACTATTTTATTTTTACCCAACATTCCTGTTGCTACTCCTGTAATAGGATTAACTAAACAAGCACCTACTACACCCTTTACAAGACTAAATCCTTTTTTATTAGCTGTCAATTGAGTACTTCCACATCTAGGACACCTAACAACATCATTGTTACTTTGCATATGTCCATTATCATCATAAGTATTTATTGTGTTATTATTATTCTTTATATAACAATTGCATCCCATAATACTATCTGGATTTATTATTAATTTTACAAGATCATAAAGCCACCCTATGCCAAGTAATCCTCCAGTAAGTGTATATAAAACACCTTTTCCATAATTGCCTAAATAATATTGATGTGCTCCTAAAACACCTAATAATAAACATAATATAATTGCTGTACTTCTGTTTTTCATTATATTTCCTCCTTAAATTGTTAATAATTTAATAATATAACAATTTAAAGAAAAAGTAAAAGCACCTACTTATCAGTTTAAGTAAATGCTTTAATTATTATGGTATTCACATTTTTTACATATTTCTTTCCAATTTTCAACTTCTAATATTTCGTTAGATAATACTCTTTCTTTTATACATCCATCTACAACATCAGTTATTGCTACACAATCACCTATATCTATATCTTTATTCAAAATAGGACACCTAATCATCTTTTAAAACCTCCAATAACTTTTTAAATTTTTCATCATATTCAGAACTTCTATAAGCTGTTCTAACATTTTTGTCTTTTAAATTAATTAAAGTACACCCACTATCTGATATATATAAAACAACTTGACCATTCCAGCGACTATATGCAACTTTAGAATTATTTATAAATTCTTGTGCCATATCTTTTGTAACACCATGATTTCTCTCATTGTTAATATGGTTATAATCAAACTTATAGTCTTTCAAATCTATTCTATCTATATTCTTTATAGGAATACCTTTAATATTTAAGCTATCAGCTTCTTCAATAATTTTATTATATCTGTTTGTATCTCTAAAGTTACTTTTTAAAGAACTCCATTCTTTACTATTATTATACTTTATGAACTTTATTCTTCGAAATTTTTTCTAAAAATTCTACCTTATCTTTACCATACTTATTGACTACAAACTTATCATACCATTCATTATAGTTCATATTATCAATTACATAAGTCTTTCCAGTTACAGGATCTCTTGCCCTTCTCTTTAATCCACTTAATGTGCTTTCTCCTAAATATGCTATAGTTGTACTTCTACAAAAAGGATGTAGTGGTGGAAGATTAACCCCAGTTTTAGCATTTTCAACGATTAAAACTTTACCATCCATATGCCTGCATATTTTACTTGTCCTAGAATCTAATGTAGCTAAGAAAATACATTTGCTTATATCACACTCTTTATAACTTTCTATCTCTGCCATATTAGTTACGTATGTAGTTTCTGTCCTTATTATCCTTTCAGATGCAAACTTACCACAATTACTTAAATCATTCAGCTCTTTCGCCATTCTTTTTGAACTTTTACCACTCATTAAACCACTTGTTATTACTTCTTCCAATCTATTTGCCAATACCTCTGTATTATTCCATATTCTTTGAGAATAGCTTTTCCCACTCCATTTATTTTTTAATACCTCTTCTATAAAATCTATAGGCATTTCAGAAAAACTAAATCCTATTCCTAATCCTCTTTGAACATCAAATATATTACGATAATATGCTTCTTTCATATTATCAATGTAGTCACTTGTGCTTAACTTTAATTCTTGTTCTCCTAATAGCTTAGTATTAGCATAAATACTCTCCTTTAAAGCTTCTAATCTAGTTATACGTGCTTTATAAGGAGAGTAATTCAACTTTGCCATTAAGTATTTTTTTATATCTTCATCCTGAATATATTTAATTTTATCTCTTATACTCTTTAAATCCTTTGCATTTATATAAGAGTTTAGTAATTTTCTTGCTTCTGTTTTGCTTAACCCATATTCTATTGCATATTTATTGAATATCTTATTTATATCGCTATTTATATCAGCTATAGCCTTATCATAAGCTTTATTAATCTTATATATAGTTTCATCACTATTCTTATGATAAGATTCCATTCTAGAGTTAGCTCTTTGCTCCCAATAGTGTTTACTTCTCTTCTTCATAGTCTTATAACCTTATAACATATATAGAAATAATACAGATTAATATGTAAAGAATAAAGCCAATAAACTGACAAACCCTATCTATGATAGTTTTACCAGTAAATACATTTTTAAAGGTTACTAACGAAAATATACTAACTATTATTAGAACTATCCATGCTAGAATCTTCATCTTTATCATCTCCCTTATCATCTATATCATTCTTAAAGTTATAAGATCCAAAAGCTTTTTGATTTTCTTCTATAGTTCTTTCTCTATCTTCATCAAGTTTTTTTCTTTCTTCTTCAACATCTATTTCACTATCAAATCTTTGTACCCTAGTTTCCCAACTTAATAAGTCAGATGTTTCCTGAGATATTCTAGCTAATAATTCTTCATCTACTGGCAAACTTCTCTTCATGATAATATCTATTTTTGATGAATCAATGTGTTTTGCTCTTATATTTTCTATATTAGACATAAGTTTAAGTCTTTGCCTTAAGCCTTTTTTAAAGTATCTTTCCTTAGTCTTACCTAACTGTTCAAATCCTAATAGCTTATACTTCATAGCTATACCAGAAGCATTACCAACAAAATTTTCATCTGTTAAACATGGTACTTTAGAAAATTCATGTATATCATCTTTGAGTGATTTTTTTAATATTTCTGTTTGCTCTTCATTAAGCTGCTTAACTAACCACCTAGCATCACCTTTTTCATCTAACTCAATTATTTTATTTTCCATTAGATACTGAACTGTCTTACTTACTTCATCTTCATCATCCCCTAAGGATTGTCCTACTATAAGTAAGAATGCATCAACTAATTGTTCTTTGTCATTTACTCTATCACTTTGAAGTTTATTATAAGAATCTATTATAGTTATAACTCCCTCAAAATCCCCTATAAGCTTCTTGTTATTTTTATATTCAATTAAAGGAATTCCCTTAAAATAATGAGGTTCTCTATCTTCTTCGGTAGGTGCTTTACTGTTTAAGTCTACAAAAAAATAATGTATAACCTCTTCATCGGTATATACATTAACATCATATCCTTTTATTTGATTGTCTATATCTAACCTAACATTATATGAAACTCCAAACATTGGTTTTTCCTTAACAGTATTATCTACTACTAGAAAACTATTTAATGGGCTTATTGTTGCTAATTCTGGATAAGGAACTTCATCATCATTCATATAAAGCAATTCATATCCTACACCTAATATACTTATATCTAAAGCTAACTCATTGTTATGACTATCTTCATCTATTTCAGTAAATATATTATTTATTTCCTCTGATCCTTCACCAGAATATAAAATAGGTACACCAAATACATATCCAGTAGCCATATCACTTATATACTGTGCGTGGTTACAAACAAGTTTATTGTTAGGAATATTAGGATTATTAAACATTCTATTTAATATCTTATGCTTACCACCATAATAATTATTCAATACTTCATATCTATCTACTAATACTTTATGATCCTCTAAGCACTTACTTAAAAGTTCTACTGGTATACTTCCATCTTCATTCAATAAACTTCTATCTTTCACTATAGCCACTTTATCACCTACCTTATTCCTAATTTAGATTTACTTCTAATCTTAACTTTTCTATTTAACATTTCACTTTCCATACCGTATCTAACAGCATCTATTGTATGGTTATCTTTATCTGGGTATTCTCCTTTAAGATTTCCATTACTATCTTTTTCTATTTCATATCCTAAAAATTCTCTTTTTGTATTAGGACATCTTATTGGATCTATTATTATTTCTTCTATCTCTTCTGATAAAAATTTAATTCCATGCTCTACACTATCAGGTCCTTTTTTTGCACCTGCTATATTTAAACCTAGTGTTTTAAATTCATTTATTGTTCTAGGTTCAGCACTATCCGCAGTAATCTTTCTATTATCTTTATTTAATTTTCTTATTTCTTCAACTGCCTTACTATTACTCAACTGAACTTTGTACACTTCTCCAAATATATATAACTTTTTCCTAGTCTTATCGTAATGCATTAAAACATAAGCTAATGGATCTGCTGCGTAACCAAAGTCTAAACCATTTTTTAATCTATCAAATATTTTAATTTCATCATCACTTATCTGTCTTACAGTAACATTTCTAAATACTTCTCCACCAGTACCAGTTACAGCTCCTAAGTAATCATGTTCATACTTAGTTGGATTAACCTTATTCATATGCTCTGCTTCAATTATGAACTGTTCACCTAACCATTCTCTCGGTACTGTTCTATAATCACTATGATGTACAAACTTATCTTTTCTTTCTTCTAATACTTCTTGATTGCACCAGTTTCTTTGGCTTTCTGGCGGGTTAAATGAATAAAATACTACAAACTTTGGACCACCTCTCATTAATGATTGGTTTATTGTATCAATTTTAGGCTTTCCCTCAAATTCATCTACTTCCTCATACCATATATATTTAATATATCCTTTAGGAACTTTAGTAGACTTTACCTTTTTAGGATTATCAGCCCCTTTAAATCTAATTACTTGTCCAGTAGGCTTATACGTTATAGTAAGCTTAGCTTCTGGTACATGCCAATCATTTTCTACCCCTAATGTATCTATGGCCCATTTAATTTGGTCTCTAACTGATTCTGATAAAGTATCCTTAACTCTTCTAAGTATTAAAGCATTAGACATTATTCCCTTTGCTGCATCTCTCATCATTCCTAAAACAATTTCTATTGAAATAAAAGAGGATTTAGTACTTCCTCTTCCACCTTTAAACCAATAATGAGTATGCAGTTCTCGTTTTATATCTTTGTGAGATTCATAAAAACTTTTAGCTATAATACATTTTAACTTTACTTTAATCATCTATATCATCCACTATTTGAACCATATCATTTTTACCTGGTCCACCTTTATTTATTTTTGATTCCAATACCTTAATCTTAGCCCTTTGTTCTTCTGTAGCTATCCCCATGTGATCTGCTAACCATTGAAGGGCTTTCATCTTATCTTGTAGTTTAATCTTAACTCCGTCTTTTCCTTCTGATACTTCTTGTAATATGCTAGTATCTAACTCTTTACTATCGTTAAGCTCAACTACATTATATTCAAAGTAATCTTGCTCTCCTGTATCTGGATTAATAACTGGAATATCTTCACCATCTTTATTTGTGGTCCATTTGTTTTTACGAACCTTTTTAAAAGATAAATAATCTCCAATATCTGAAAAAGCTATATCCATATACTTTTGGAATATATCTTCTTCACTTAACATTATTCTATTGAGCTTACCTTCTTTTAAGCTTTGAACTTCTTCTTGAATCCTAACATTTCCTAACAATCTAGGTCCTGCAACTAATGCTGTTTCATAGCTACATTGATATGCCTTTTGATAAGCCTTTGTAGCATTGAATCTCTTTATATAGTAAATACAAAAAAGCCTTTGCTTATCAGTAAGTTCAGCATTTTCTAATACCTCTTTTACCTCTTCTGCAATAGGCTCTTTAATATCTTTTTTTATATTAGTTTTATTCTGATTTTGATTAGTAACGTTACTATTTCTTATTGGTAACGCTCCTTTTAATTTATCCTCCCAATTATCTTGTGATTTCCACTTTCTAATTTGAGAATCTTTTATGTTTAACTCTTTTGCTATATCAATTAACTTAATATCTCCATCATGATCCTTATATATCTCAAATGCTTTATCTCTATTTGGACTTCTTGCTCGAGCCACATCACCACCTCATTTATTTTAAAAATTTTAATATCAAGGAATTATTCCACTTTAAATCTTCAAATTCACTCAAGTGCTCCACATTAATTATTTCACATTCTATCTTAATAATTTTCTCTGAATTTGATAAATTATTATTTTCAATCATCTTATATGCATTCAAAAATGCTTTTTTATATTCATTACTTAAGAACATTTTATCTGAATCCATATCACTTAATCTCTTTTTAACAGTATCTAATACTATATCTGAATTAGTTTCTAAATATAACTTACAATATCTCAAATAAGTTTTATATGATAAAGCCATATCTTTTTCTGAATCTAAAAAATTCTTATTAAATACAAAGACTAATCCTTGATAAACTACAATCCCAGTAAAAAATCTTTCAACATTTTCATAAGAGGTCTCTATCGGATATATCTTATTAATAACTAAAACAAATATAATTGCTACTATAAAAACCTCTAAAATATAAACTAAAAATTGTTTAATATACTTAAATTTCATTAATTATAAACCTCCTAATTTAAAATTCTTTAACATTAATTATATACTAATTAAAAGATTTATTAATAAAATTTAGTAAATAAAAAGAACCTAGCCGAAACTAGATTCTTTTCCGTAATCCAGAGGTTATTTATTTTTTTAATGGCGGAAAGTAAGAGATTTGAACTCTTGCTAGACATAAAGCCTACTAACAGATTAGCAATCTGCCCTCTTAACCACTTGAGTAACTTTCCATGTGCAGGAACTTAATCCTGCTTAGTTAGGTTTTTAGTTTGAAATTAAATAAACTTAAGAATAACAAAGGGAGCTTTTAGGAAGGCAATGGATTTGAACCATCTTTAAGCTAACCAATAGACCTTCCACGATACAAGGCTTTTACACCTTGCTTTATATATCCGAATTTTAAAAGGAGGTGTGTATATCATACACAAAATACAATGAACTATTAACTCTGTCCTCATACATATTATCTCATATATTTTATCGAAAAAACTATTCAAAAACAGTTCAAAAACTATTGAAAAATTTCCACCTTATTTATGATAGAAAACTATCTCCCCATCTTGATACCCTCTCAATTATTTTTTTCTTATCTTTTACAAGCTTAGTTTCACTTATATTTAATTTTTCACAAATTTCTATATTTGAATCACCATCTCCATACTTATACTCTAAAAGCTTTCTCCAATAATCTTTTAACCTACTATCAAAGAATTTATCCAAAGATTTATTATCTTCCTTCATCTTCATTATAGATAATTCTAAATCAACAATCTTACCTTCCTTTTTCTCTATCTCTCTTTCTAATCTTTCAATTAGATTAATCATATTCTTTTCAGCAGCACTAATTCCATCATTAGATGTTTGAACTCTCTCACTAAATCCTATACTTTTAACATCTGGACTTAAACTTACATCTGTTGTCTTAATTTTTCTTTCTAATTCCTCTATATTCTTTTTTAATAAATATCTTTTGCTTTCATAAGCTTCAATTTTTGAAACATTCTCAAAGTAATTATAAAGTTGCCATTCTGTCCTTTTAAATAATGTCTTGTCCATAGTTCCTCCTTAAATATTAAATCCTATTTGTCCTGGTAATATTTCTATAACTTCCTCTTTTCTCTCGTATGATTTTTCTAATAACTCTTTTATTTCAGATTCACATAAATATTGATCCTGATACTCTTCGCATTCCCTATCAAGTAATTTAATCTTAATATCATCTTCCAATATATTAATATTATCAGTCATATCACACATAGAAACTCTTTCCATAGCTATATCACTTAAGATTTCTTCTATCTCTTCATCATTCAAAGTAGTGCTAACTAAAGTTGCTATATCCACTTTACAAGTAACTTCTCCTTTAACAAGTTTTAACTCTCTCATTACTTTTCACCTTCTTTTTTCTTTTCCTCTTTTAAAACAACACCTGCACTAAGAGCATCAATTCCTGCATCATCAGTCTTATTCTTCTTTATCCTGCATTTATCTAATCTTCTGTGAAAGTTATATTCTGCTCCCTGCTCTATAACTTCTATAAGATAATTAACATCATCTAACTTATCCTTGAATCTTAATTCTCCAATCACATTATCTTCTGGTATATTGTTTTCTATAGAATCTTTAAAGTTATGTAAAGCTTCTAATATAACAACCATTTGTGCATAAGGAACTTTAATGTGTTTTTCTTCACCTTGAAGAGTATTAAAATCGAATACACTCATTTGTCCTTCTATCACTCTAAACACCTTCTAACCAACGATATACTTTCTATTCCTAACATATTTTTTAATGTTGTTAAAATAATCCCTAGCTTCTACTTCATCATTATAATCATTTAAATCTATATCTCTTATTTTTAAACTTTCTAAACTATTTAAATAATTCGAACAATTTGTTCCTTTTGGTAATGGAGCAAATGGTTCTATCTCCATTGCTCCTAAATCATAATCTTTAAAAGACAATTCCTTATTTTCACCTGTTAAATAATCATATATAACAAGACTATCTTCTCTAACTTCTTTAATGATGCAATCATAATATCCGAATCCAGAATGTTCATATCCTATATAATAGATTTTCATGCCTTTTACTAACCTTATTTTCTCCTTTGGTTTATAAGATTTATAAGAGCCTACACTTTTATAAACAAGAATTATGAAATCAAAGCTTTTTTCATCTTTTTTTACCAACTCAAAGATGCTTACTTGTCCTTGTAACACTTCCATTTTTCACACCAACTTACTCATTTATCTCAATTTCTTCTAAAATTATAGTTTGATTTTTAATATCGCCGTCACCATATTCATAATCTGGCTCTCCCCAATGATAAATATCCGCCTTTAATCCTTCTTTATCCTTGTACATAATTATTGGATTTTTTCTAAATACTATTTTAATATCTTCATGCCATTTTAATTCATCTCTAAAGCTAAGAACTTTTTCTCCAAAATCTACTTTATCGCACCAATCATCTTTAGTATCTTTCATTAAATCCCTTAACTTATTATTGAATATTCTTAATGCAGTATCATAAGATAATGCATATTCAATACCATATTCAATCCACATATCTTGTAAATACACCCTATAAGCTTTCATCTTTAACACCTCTCCGTATCTTTCTTATAAACTCCATAGAACGTTTTATCTATTAAGATAATGCAATAGTTCTCTCTTTCCAAGAAAACCTCCCACACGCTATTTTTAGTTAATAGAGGATGGAGCCTTGTCCAATCCTCCAGTAACTTTATTTTTGGTTTATCAAAGAAACTAATTTGATTATTTATCATATATCACTTCTCTTAATCTATAAATTTAGATAAAAAAATACCGCATATTCATTGTGAATAATACGGTATTTAAATTATACTTATTGTTTCATTTATATTTTTAATATTCTAATTAACAAACTGAAATTTGTTGGATATTCAAAGCAATTCGATTTACTCTTATATGCTTATTATATCAATCTCAATGAAATTTCCTTTTCTATCATTACCATTAATTGAAAGTATATCGTTTATAAATGTAAACTTCTGATACTCGTTATTATATTTAGTGTAATAATATCGTTCAAATTCTTCATCGCCGATTATATCAAACACTGAATTATTAGTTTCTATACTTGGAATTACCTTTAAAATACTGTTATATATGGTTTCTCCGCTAGAATAAACTACTACTCTTGCTTTATGCATAAAGTTATTTCCTTTTTTAGAACGCATATACTGTCTAATTGCATCTTGCGAATCGGTAAACTCTTCAAAGTTATTCTTTCTTCCCATAATATCTCTCCTACTACCTCAATTTACTTTATTTTTATTCTCAATTAATTATAACATATTTTGTAAACACCGAACTATTCAATTTTAAAAGAACACTTTTTATTAATTTAATTCAAATTCAACTCTTTCAAGTTCTTCCGTATATTCTTTTTTAACTCTAAGCTCTACAACCTGACTATCATCTTTATAAGCAATACCATTTAGGCTATCCAATATAATTTTTGCTATATTATCTGCATCTGGTTTCTTTGTTGGCTTTTCTAAGTCCTCTCTTATAGCCTGTACACGCTTTTTACTATAAGACTTAGGTATTTTATAGTAAGCAATTATTAACGCTCTTACAGTCCCTTCTAGGTATCTTCCGTCTTGCTCTTTGTAACACTCTCTTACCAACTTTTCGTATTGAACCGTATCTTGAGGAGTAAAGGCATGACCTCTACATATCCTTGGTCTAGCCTTTCCTCTTATCTTTCCTGTAACTACTACCACCTATATCCTCCAACCTTTACGCTCCATCTTTTTCTAAGTCCAACATCTCTGCACTTAAAGTAAGCGTAAGCTTCTTTTTCTTTCTTTTCTTTTTTAGCTGCTATATCTTTATAAGTCTTTAATGCTAGATCATACGGTGTGTACATATCAAGTAAATTAACTTTCAATTAAATCACCTCTATTTTTTTATTAGTTTGAATTTCTAAAGTTTGAATATATTTCTGTATAGCTCCTTTAGAAAATTCATTTTGTGCTTTGATTTTTATAACTCCACTTTCTTCTTTAATATCTGCCCCCTCAAAAAATGTCCTATAAGTAATATCTGTTAAATAGTTAGCTAATAAGGCATATATTGGAGAAGGATAGGAGCGAGGAGAAGTTGGTTGAGAGTTATCTTCTTCTCCTTCTTTTCCTTCTTTATCATTTTTTTCATTCTTCTCATTCTTTTCATTATTGTTTGTGTATACCTCATGGTTTTTTTGTGGTATACGGTATGGTTCTTCTATGGTTTCTTTATGGTATACGCTATGGTTTTTTTGTGGTTTTTTTATGGTTTTTTCACCCTCTGAAAAATCTTGATAATCATTGTAATTACTAACTTTCAAGGTGGTACCTTTTTTTGATTTTTTTAATTCAATCATTTGTTCACTTTCTAACAACTTTAAGAACTTTCTTACGGTTGTTTTTGAAACTCCCCATCTTTCAGCTAATTTCAATTCGGAAGTGTGATGTTCTCCTCTTTCTACTTCCATTAATTCATTCCCTAATAGGAATTTATTTTCTTTATGGTTAGCTAGAAGGATGATATCTAGCCACCATTTTAACTTTTGTGGATCTTGCCATATCCAATGTTCTTGGATATTTCTATAAAGCTTTATCCATCCTTCTGCCACAACAACCTCCTCCTATTCTTCTAGTGGTGTTCCTTCAAACATATTTTCTTGACCTTCAAGGATTTCTCCATTACTGTCTACTGTATAATCAGCATTTATAACTTCCTCTGCTTCATGTTCATCTTGAATATAATCTATATTAGCTTGTACATTTTCTACATCTTCCATTAAATCTTTATTTACTAAATTTTCATCTGCTGTATATGCCTTCTGCATTTCAATGCTTAAAATTCCCCATTTTGATAATAAGTTTCTTAATACTGTTTTCTTAGCCATTGCATCAAAGTTACTTTTCCAAACTGAATTCTTTGAGCTAAATGTTTTTGAAAATTTATTTGCATGATTATTGATTTCTTCTTTGGTCCAGAATACTGTCTTTTCAAATCCATTAATTAATTTAAAATATCCTGCATATCCAATTACTGCATCTGATTTTCTTTTATCAAAATCAACTTCAATTTCTTCTGTTAATGGATTCCATGAAACTAATTCGCCTTCTCTTATTTCAACTACATTTATAGCTTTATATTGACCTGTTCTTAATGCTAATTGAATATAACCTTTATAACCCATTTGAAATTGAGCTCTATTACCATATGGCACTACCCATGCATATCCTAAGTTCTTATCTACTGGTAAATCCATTGTTGCTGCTACCATACAACTTGCAATTACACTCATTCCATCACACTTTTGTAAGTTTGTATCTGAATTAACTAAGTTAACTATTGAGCTTGTATATTGAGGTGCCTTTTCTTTTAATACATCCTCAAATCTCTTCTTTATGCTTGGATTTTCAATCAACCCCTTAACTGTATTACCTATTGATAAACTGTTACCAGTTCCTTTCTTTGCTAATTGATTCTTTAAACTTGATGCTGTTGCCATAATTATTTTTCCTCCTTAATTACTAATCTTCTACTTATAGTTTCTTTTAAATAATCCTCATACTCATCTTTAAGTAATGCCTTAACTTTTGAACCATCCAGTCTTTTTGAACTTACTAATTTATAACTAATGTTATATCCTGGAGCATTAGCATACTCTGCGTGTTTTATATTTTGTTTTAGTTGATTGTCTATTTCTTTAATTTGCTTATCCACATCATCTCTATAATCTTTAAGCTCTTGTCTTTTATTAAGTAAATCTCTCCAAGATGAATCTAAATTGATAGTTTCACCTTCATTAACATTCTTATATTTTTCATTAACCCATTTTTCTGCAGCACTTGATCCATCCAATGCAGGTGGTGTTTTTTCCTGGACCATATTCCAAAATTCTTTTTCTGCTTCAATAATGTACTCTATAAGTTCATTATCACGCTCAACTTCTTTCCAAATAAACTTTTGTCCACCTATTAAAACTGCTATATATCCTTTACTTGCTCCTGTAACCGCCAAATAATGCTGAACTTGAACTAAATAACTGGCTGGTACTTCTTCACTTTCCCATTCTTTCGCTAAGTATTGATTAGCTGTTTTACATTCTAAAATTGCATCTTCTCCTACAACTCTTCTATCAATATTAGCAACCATAAATGGATAATCTTTATTTTGAAAGTGCCTTCTATCTCTTCTTACTTTCTTACCAGTTCTCTTTTCAAATTCTTTAGCAACTACTTCTTCAAATTGATCTCCCCAATAGGCTGATTCTGATTGCTCTCCTACTTCTAAAATAGGTTCTGTTTTTTCTAAATAAACTTCAAAAGCTGTTTTATATTTATTTAATCCTAGGATAGCTCCTATATCGGAGCCACCTATTCCTTTCTGTCTTTCTCTAAGCCACTCTAATCTCTCTTCCATTAGAATCCCTCCTCTGCCTCTTCTATAAGTTCATCTAAGCACTCACGGCATATTATCTTATCTCCAATAGGAAGATACTTTTCACCTGCATATATGCTATAACCACATTCAGTACAAGTTTTTACTGTTCTTGACTCTTCTCTATTGAGTCTATACTCATAACAACAATCTGGTATATTTTCCATAGCAACACCTCCTTAGACTGTGTTATAATCTTCTTGAATCTTTTTATGAGTACATTGGTTACTTTGGTCGGTGCCAATGCACTCTCTTTTTATTTCTTCCTCTATTAAAACGTTTAGAGGTTTGTCTACTGTTAAGTTACTAAATCTTTCTTGTACACTATTTGTAATCTTCTTAGTTAGTTCTAACATGAGATTAACCAACCTAATATGTTGTAAACTACATAGTAGATAATGCTCCAAATTACAATTAGTACAATTAAAATTACTAAGCAACCTGTATTAACTTTTCTCATTCTTGCTCTCCTATCCTACAAGGCTTTTTCTTAATGAATTTATTGCTCTACTCTTAATTCTAGAAATTTGAACTTGAGTAGTTCCTAATAATTTAGCTGCTTCATTTTGTGTCTTTTCTTCAAAGAAAAGCATATTTATTATTTGTTTTTCTTTATATGGAAGCTTGTTTATAGCAATATTTAAGTCTAGCTCTTCTATATACCTGTCCATATCGAATTTACTAGCACAGCACTCTATAAATTCAATTCCTTTTTCTTCATCAAACATTTTATTTAAAGAAAAAGTGGTTTTTAATTTTTCATAGACTTGTTTATTTCCAATGCGTCTTCTTATATAATTGTTTTTATCTCTATAAATATCATTTATTATGCTCCATCTTATTGTAGCTATAGCAAATGTAGTAAATTTAAAACCTTTGCTTTCATCAAATTTTTTTGCTGCTAATACTAAACCTAACATTGCAGCTGAATTAATTTCATCTACTGTTTTATTGCTTAATTCATAAAAACTTTTAGCAGTACTATAAACCAAGCCAAAGTGTTCCTCTATTTTTATCATAGTTCCTCCTTTTTAAATTACATTTGTTGCAAATATTAAAGCTAACATATTACACGCACTTAATATTAAATATTTAAAGCTTTGCTTTGGCTCTCTTTCATCTAAGCTCTTAATCATAAAATGTACACTTAGATATAAAGTTGTAAAAATTGATATTATCCCTAAGATTATTCTTCCTGCTTCTGTAAGCATTTTTCTCTTAACCTCTTTTCTTCTTTTAACCTCTGAGTTCTTTCCCATTCTCTTGCCATTCTCTCTTCTAATTCCTCTTCACTTATTGCAAAGTAAACTGGAATAGGAGTATCAACTGGACATTTTCTTAACTTACTATAATCTATCTCTATAGGTTTAAATTTCTTTTTAGCCATTTCTATTCTCCTTTTTTTAAAATATTCACCCTTAGCTTTAATGGGATTTTAATTAAAGCTTGTACTATTCATTCCCTTAGTATCAGAGGGATTCACTGTTTACTGATACTTGTCCATTTTGTAAAATTTATCAATAAATGCTATTATATTGTCGTGCGCCTGAATTTTATCACCTAATTGAAAGGAGGTGATAAAATGACTAAAGAAGAATTAGCTCTTGAACTTACTAAACTTATCTCTGACAAAATAGTTAGTTTAACTTTCCATAAGGATAAGAACTATGCTGAAGCTATATCTGAAGCATATAATACGATATATAATTCTATTAATAACGATACAGAGCAGAATAAATAACTAACATAGATTCAGTTAAATCTTTTAATTTTTCAGGCTCACACTCTTTACTTACCTCATATAACAAATCAAATTGTTCTTTTAACTTTTTTTCCATTTCCTCTATTACTTGTTCTGTATTTTCCATCTTAAATCTCTCCTTTCATTTTGTTGAACTTAACAATATGGTCTTATCATATTGCTGATATCGGCAACATGTTATCAATATTCCCATGTAGGAAAATTGATTATTTATTAACTACCTCAACATTTTTAAAATACCAATTTAAAGCAAATACTCTTAATTCCTCTAATCCTGTTGGCATTTCTTCTTCATCTATTTGCTCAAGAAACTCCACTCTACCTTCATCACCAATTAAATAAACATCAACCCAAGGATATCTTTCATCCTTCTCAAATGCTAAATCTCCAATTTCAACTACTTGTATATTAGTAGTTCTTACTTCTAAATCTGTTTTTGTTGTTACAAATTTTCCAACCATGATATTTTCCTCCTATCCTATAGCTTCATCAAAATAGCTCATTTGCTTATAAGGTCTTTCTCTCTTAATAACTGTTATGCTTTCATCAATAACATTTAAGATATTTTTAGAAGTTTCTAACTCTACATCTTCCCATTTGCTTATATTAAGTATTAAAAACACTCTAGCCTTAACTTGTTCAAACTCACTATTAGCTTTAGTAATTCCTAATCTTTTCTTAATGTAATCTGTATAGTTACGTTTCTTGGAGCAACTAATCTTGCACATACTCTTGTATTCTTCGATAGTTTCCTTTTGTTCTATCAAGTTCTTTTGCATATCTTCAACCATTTTATTAAGTCCTTCGATTGCTTTTTGTTCTTTTCCTAATGTTAATTGCTCTTGCATCTGATTAAATGCTTGGACATAAGTTGCAGTAAATAAAACACCTTTCTTACCAGTCATTTTATTTGCTACCATTTCACAACCTTGCTTTGTTAGTTGATAACATGGTCTTTCTTGATTGTTCTTATCTTTATAAGAATCTTCTATGAAGAAATCGCCCAAGTGAAAATTCCCTTCGGCTAAATAGCCTATATATTTTCTTACATCCTTCAATAATTCTGAATGTTCCTTGCCTGTTTTTAAGGCTACCTCTCTACTATCTGTTACTAGAATTACTTTCCCTTCAACTTCAATTGTTTTTAATTCTAAATTCTTCATGTTTTATCACTCCTTCCAAAGTTCAATTTATTGAACTTTTTTTCTAAAAAAATAGATTTGTATTTCTTCTAAACTTATATTTAATAGTTCAGATGCTTTTTTAATTTCATCTTGAGAGAAGAAAATCTTATTATTTAGTTTTAATGACAAAGTTCTTTCTGATACTTGTAATGCTCTTGCAAACTCTCTTTGAGTCCTAAATCTTTCTATAATTCTTCCTCTTAATTTGTCATAATCAAAAGCCATTCATAACACCTCCTACCGTTCAAGTTCAATTCTTTGAACAATTTCATATTATCATGGCATAATATGCGTGTCAATACTTTTGTTCAATTTTTTTAACTTTTTCGTTTAACATCTTGAACTTTTGTTCAAAATATAATATTCTATTACTATGAAAGGAATGATTATATGAAACTTGAAAATACTTCTATTAGATTAAAAAACATAATGAAAGAACGTAATTTAAGACAAGTAGACTTATTAGAAATGCTAAGACCTTTTTGTAATAAATATAATGTTAAAATAAATAAATCAGATATAAGTCAATATTTATCTGGTAAAGTAAAACCAGGACAAGAAAAACTTTCTATGTTGGGTATGGCTTTAAATGTTAATGAAAGTTGGTTAATGGGATATGATGTTCCTATGGAAAGAATTAATCTAGATGATTATAAAGAAAGAATGTTACAATTTGCAAATAATCATAATAAAAACTTTTTTGAAAATAAACTTTTAAATAGTTTTAATAAATTAAATGATTATGGTAAAGAAGAAGCAATAAAAAGAATTGATGAACTTGCCGAACTACCTAAGTATCAAAAAGAAAATAATGTTACTGATCTTCCTAAAAGAGAAAAAAAAATATGGGAAGAACCAGGTAAAGAATATCTTATGCCTATTGCTTGCCATGATGATAATCTTACTGATGAAGAAAAAGACTTTATGGATGAAGCTATTGCTGAATACGAAAGAACTCATAAAAAATAGCTTTTAACTTGGAGGAATATTTACAATGAACAAATATGAAAAATTATTAATGAAAGCAGAAAATGAAGGAGTTCTTGTAGTTGAAGTTGATTGTAAAAGTAATAAACCCTGTGCTAAATGTAAAGGAAACATAATATATATAAATAAAAATACTACTACTGAAGAAAAATATTGTTTGCTAGCAGAAGAAATAGGACATTATAAACTAACTGTTGGTAATATAACAAAATTACAAGATGTAAAAGATGTTAAACAAGAATTATTGGCTAGAAAATGGTCTTATGAAAACTTAATACCTATTAATAACTTAATGGAAGCGTTATTAATAGGTATTAATTCTATAGAAGGAATTACAGAATATTTCAATATTACTGAAAGCTTTTTTTATGAAGCAATTGAATTTTATAAACGTAAATATGGTGTGTATTTTGTTGGAAACGATTATTTATTATATTTTGAGCCATTAAAACTACTCAATTTTTATGGTGAAGAAGTTTATCCTTTTCCAAATGAAAACTTAAATATTAAAAATTTTAGATAAATTAATATCTAATGCTTTTAATATTTAAGCTTATATATTCTATAAAATTTAATATAGTACGAGGTGATAATATGAAAAGAATTGCACTTTATATTAGAAAGTCTGTAAAGGGAGATGAAAATTCAATTTCCTTAGAAGCTCAAACAGAAGTTATTAAGAATTATTTTAAAAGTGAAAATAAGTTTACTGTCTATAAAGATGATGGTTTTAGTGGCGGAAATACTAATAGACCTGCATTTCAAAAATTAATGACTGATGCCATGGAAGGTAAATTTGATATTGTAGCTTGCTATAAATTAGATAGAATAGCTAGAAATACTTTAGATTTTCTTACAACATTTAATACTTTAAAAGAATATGGAATTGATTTAATCTGCGTTGAAGATAAATATGATCCTTCTACTCCAGCTGGTAGATTAATGATGACACTATTAGCATCTTTAGCTGAAATGGAAAGAGAAAATATAAAACAAAGAGTAAGTGATAGTATGCTTAATTTAGCTCGTTCAGGTCGCTGGACTGGAGGTAACACACCTTTTGGATATAAGGTAATAGCTATAGATGGTGGAAAGTACTTAGAATTAGAAGATGAAGAAAATATAAAATATATTTTTAATGAATTTATAAATGGCAAAAGCATTTTCAAACTTGCAGTAGAATTTAATTTTGGTAAGAAAAAAATAAGTAGAATACTTCGTAATATAACTTATTTAAAAAGTTCTAAAGATGCAAATATATATCTAAAACAAGTTTTAAATTATGAAGTTATTGGAGAACCCAACGGATATGGCTACTTACCTTATGGACAAAATAAAGTTATAGGTGGAAAAGTAATAAGAAATAATGATAAGATTGCTACTATAAGTAAACATGAAGCTGTAGTTGATTTAGATACATTTATTAGAGTACAAGAAAAGCTCAAAACATTTGAAGGGAAAAGATCTCCTCGTATTAGCAATAAAAGTTTTTTAGCACAGATGGTTAAATGCAAGTGCGGGGCTAATATGCTTATTGTACTAGGATATAAAAGGAAAGATGGCACCAGAAAATTTTATTTTGCATGTAATGATAAATGTGGAAATAGTTTCGTTGATGTAACTAAAGTTGAATGTACTACTTTAACTGCATTAAAAGATGTTAATTTTTTTAATAGAATTAATAAAAATAAAAATGTTGCAAATAAAGATAATTCTAAGATTAAAAAATCTATAATTAAAGAACTGGAAGAAAAGAAAAAAATATTAGATGGATTAATTGATAAACTTGCTTTAGTAGATTCTAACTTAGCAAATATAGTTATAGAAAAAATGAATTCTGTAAATGTGGATATAAATGATCTACAAAATAAAATAGATTTGTTAGAAAAAGAAGAGATTGCATCTAGTTACAATAAAGAAGATTTTGTTTTAAAAGAAAAAAATAGAAAACACTTCGTAGCGGATTTTGGGAATATGGATATGAAAGAAAAGCAAAATGCCATAAGAGGTATTATTAATAATATAGTTTGGGATGGAGAAAATATAATAATTTCATAGTATTATTATATTAACCATAACTATTTAAATACTATAGGTACTTCTCTAGCCCCTACAGTAAGTCAATTTTCATTCTTCCCAGGAGTTCATCCTATATCTGGAGCTATTATGGGTGCATTAGTTGGAACAATAATAGGATTTATTCTTCCTCCAATTGCTAAAAATGCATCTAAAATTCATTCTGGTTTCTCACTTTATAACGTTGGATTTGCTGGAGGAATTATAGCCATAGCAGTAATGTCTTTAATGAGAGCAGTAGGACATAACTTTGAAACAAACTCTATATGGCATAAAGGAAATAATAACTTATATATTATATTTTTATTTGCTATAAGTGCTTATTTTATAATTTGTAGTTTTATACTAGATAAATCAAAAAAAATAGTATTAAATGATCAAGTAAAAATTAATAAAGAACATGGTATTTTCCCTAGTGACTTTTTTTCAATCTATGGAAGTAGCTGCTATTTTAATATGGGATTACTTTGTATATTCTCAACACTTTTTGTTTTACTTATAAATGGTGATTTAAATGGACCAACAATTGGAGCTATTTTCTCCATGGCTGGTTTTGGATGCTACGGAAAAAATTTAGCTAATTCCATTCCATTAATTATAGGAGCTTCATTAGCATCTTTAATTAGCATCTCAGATATAAATTCTCCTGTTACAGTAGTTTGTATATTATTTAGTACTGGATTAGCTCCTATTTCAGGTTACTATGGTTGGCCTTATGGAATAATAGCAGGATTTCTTCACATATTTATGGTTTTTAATATTGGCCAATTACATGGAGGATTAAACTTATATAATAATGGACTTGCAGGTGGCTTTGTAGCTGCAATTATTGTTCCAGTTATAGAATCTCTTCAAGTTACAAATACAAAAAATAATTTAAAACCTTCTTCTAATAGTAATCCTATTAGTTTAGGAATAAAAAAAGAAGCAAATTAATATGCTTCTTTTTTCTTTACATTTATAACTTTTATATTAAAATGGTCTTATAGTTTAAGTAGAGAGAAATCAACACTATGTTAATTTTGTACTATAAAACTTAACAAACTTATTTATATATTAATTTATTAACTTTTTATCTTATTTAATCTTAGTTCTTTTTACTAAAGTATAAATAAAAGAAGATACTATTCCAATGACTCCACCTAATGCAAATCCAAACTGAGGATTATTGAACAAAGCTCCTAAAGCAAGTCCTATTAAAACTCCTCCCGCTATACTTTTAGTAATATATTCACACTCTTTATCACTTAATATCATCTTCTCTAACACCTTTACCACTCCCAACAAATTCATTTAACTTAATTATACAAACTACTTATTACAAATAATTTACATTAAATTTAAGCATTAGT
This sequence comes from Clostridium sp., assembly GCF_029258205.1. Classification (GTDB taxonomy): domain Bacteria; phylum Bacillota; class Clostridia; order Clostridiales; family Clostridiaceae; genus Sarcina. The sequence continues at coordinate 7,601 of NZ_JARHZJ010000040.1, read as the reverse complement.
TACTTTTATAAGTTAACTTTTATCTTTTGTTAGAACTTAGGCATTATTATAAATAATCCCTTCATAGTATGTAACTTAAATCATTAAATATTATAATTGTAAAGAGTTGTTTTTACTGTTTTAAAAGATTAATTATATATATTAAGAGTTATTTTTAATCATTTTATTGTTTTATAACTTTCCTACTATTTTGCTACCATGAAACTCCCTAGCATTGGTATAATCTTTTAACTCTAGAAAATTATCTTTAGTAACACCTCCACCTGGAAGTATTATTATTTTATCTTGGGCATATTCAACTAATGCTTTTAAAATTTCTTTATTTTTAAAAGCATTATTAAGCCCACCCTTTGTTAAAACTCTGTCTACACCTAAATCTATAAGTTTATCTAAGGCATCAAACTTATTTTCTATTTCATCAAAGGCCATGTGAAATGTAACGCTTAAAGGTTTAGCCAACTTAACAAATTCCTTAGTTACTTCATAATCTAAAGTATTGTCATCCTTTAGAAATCCAAATACTACTCCTGTTACTCCTATATTCTTACAAAGTTTTATATCATTTTTCATTATGCTCAATTCTTCTTTAGAATAAATAAAATTTCCTCCTCTTGGTCGAATAATTACATTAATGTCTATATTCATATCATTTTTACATTGAAGAATTGTTCCATAACTTGGTGTTGTTCCACCTTGAGATAAATTATCACAAAGCTCTATTCTATTAGCACCTAATTTCTCAGCTCTTTTTCCTTCCTTATAACTTCCAACACATGCTTCTAACCTAATTATCATATGCCTCTCTCCTCCTCAGTAATATTTTTTATGGATTCCAACTCTGTGTTTTCAAGACTAAAATTTCCAGATCTTCTCTCAAAACCTTTAAAATCAAAATTTAAAAACATTAACCTAACATTTTCTTCTCTTAATATCTCTAATATTTTTATATTTATTTCTTCCTTAAGTTTTTCATATCTTAAATATTCAAATTCATCTGTATAGAAATATATAAAAATCCCAAAACCATAAGTTGAAAGCTCATTAAAACTTACTATTATCAAATTTTTATCTATTTTATCATGTTTCTTTAGCATATTTTCTATTTTATTAACAGAATTTTTTATACTTTCTATTGATGTCTTACAATCCATAGTAAATTTAAAATGAATTCTTCTTAATTTTCTTTGAGTCCAATTTATTATGTTACTATTAGCAAGTTTTGAATTAGGTACAGTAGCAATTGCCATGGAAAAAGTTCTTATTCTTGTACTTCTAAATGTAATCTCCTCAACAACCCCTTCAACATCACCAGCCTGTATCCAATCTCCAATAGAAAATGGCCTATCTAAAACTATCACCATACCCCCAAACAAGTTTGAACATGTATCCTGTGCAGCTAAGGCAAAAGCCACTCCACTTACACCTAATCCAGCAATAAATCCAGTTAATCCAAATTCATTTGCAATTATAATTATTCCAACTAGCAATATTATTAATCTAATAATTATAGAAACAAAAGGAAATACAATAGTATTACCACCATCATTCTTATGTAACTTAGAATAAAGTAATGAATTTTCTAAAGTTAAGTTATATGCAAAATATATAAATGATACCATTATGCCTACTTTTAGAATCTTATATGTAGATAAAAAATCTATTCCTAAGTAATCAATATTTATAACCTTAAATATTGAATATATCCCAACAAAAGACACAATAAGTTTTAATGGATTTTCTAAAGCTCTAACAATATTATTATCCAAGTAATTTTTAGTCTTTCTTGCTCCTATCATTAGCAACTTAAACAAGTTAGTTATTAATATTTTATTTATGATTAAAACAATTATAATAATAACAAAAATTATAATAATCTCTTTTATATTGATAATTGTTAGTCTTCCTAAAAGTCTTTCTAATTCTTTCATAGCACACCTCAAAAGATATTACTATTTTTAACTAAAATAGTTAAAACCATCTTTTCTAAAATAAAAAAGTAGCTTTAACAACTGCAATGAAGTCATTAAAACTACACTTTGTATATTTATATTTTACCTAATTAAAAAAATTTAATGTAAGAAAATACTTTATTTTTTAAATATATACGATTTTACTCAATATCAATTTTTATTATAAAATATAAAAAATTAAGAATTACAAGTTTAATCGCTAGTTAACTTGTCAACTCCCTCTCATATAGATATTGTATATTATTGTAAATAAATTATAATTAAATTATAAACAAATATTTGGAGATGATTTCATGGATAATAATATAAACAAATTAAAAGAAATAATAAAAGATAGTACTAACATAGTTTTCTTTGGAGGAGCTGGCGTGTCAACTGAGTCAGGAATTCCCGACTTTAGAAGTGCTAATGGCTTATTTAATGAAAAACTTAATATTACTTTTACTCCTGAACAGTTAGTTTCTCATAGTTTTTTTGAGAGATATCCAGAAGAGTTTTTTAATTTTTATAAATCTAAACTTATTTATCCTGATGCTAAACCTAATGATGCACATATCACCTTAGCTAAACTTGAAGAAATGGGAAAATTAAAAGCTATAGTTACTCAAAACATAGATGGACTTCATCAAATGGCTGGCAGTAAAAATGTTTTTGAACTTCATGGATCAGTTCTTAGAAACTATTGTGTAAATTGTAATACTTTCTATGATGAAAATTTTATTCTTAAATCAAGGGGAGTACCAAAGTGTACTAAATGTGGAGGAATAGTTAAACCTGATGTGGTTTTATATGAAGAACCATTGGATGATAATGTCATTAGAGGTGCTGTTGATGCCATTTCTAAAGCAGATACACTTATAATAGGCGGAACTTCCTTAGTTGTTTATCCTGCTGCAGGGCTTATTAACTATTTTAGAGGAAAGAATTTAGTTTTAATAAACAAAAGTTCAACTCAAGCTGATTCTAAAGCTGATTTAGTTATAAATGATTCTATAGGAAAAGTATTTAAAAATGTTATTTATTAATTTTTATTAGCCTATAAACTTTTTGTTAAAAACACCTAAAAGCTTATAATTTAATATATACTTAATAAAAAGTATTATTATATATGACTTTAAATAAATTTAATTTAGGTATATTAAGGGGTGCGTATTAAGAAGATGGTTACTCAAAAGATTTTAAGTTACAAAAAAATTTTAAAAATTAATATGTTTTTTTTAATACTATGCTTAGCTATAAATATTGTCTTATTTAAAAGTTTACCAAACAAAGTTGCTTTGCAAGTAATATCAAGTGGAGAACTAGGTAATTATATTCCAAAATTATTTTTTATATTTTTCATACCAATAGTAATTTCTTTAATTACTTTTTATAATTATATTAAAACTGAACTAAGGTTTTCACGTTCTATAGTCCCAGTAATAATTATGTTTATTCTTGATATATTTATTTTAATAACAAACTTATTTTTTTAATAGAAAAGAGACTATTAATTTTCCTAATAGCCTCTTTTCAAGTTTATTTAACAAATTTCTATGTAATATTATTAGTTAGATAGTTTCATCTTATCCTTGAGAAACTTGTTGTTTTACAGTAGATACTTCTTCTGGAGTTGCTTGTTGAGCAGGAATGTAATATCCTTTTTCTTTTGCAACTTTAAAAAGAGCATATTGACGTACTTCATCTTGATTTCTCATACTTTGTATAGTTTCTCTTAATTGTTGGTTCTCACATTGAGAAATTATACTTCCATATCCTGCTAAACTTGCATTTATTCCAGCAAGATAGTCACTTATCATTTCTTTTTCTTGCATCTTGAGTCCCTCCTATCCTAAAAATGACATTAATTTTTCTTTACTATTTTTAGCATCTTGTGCATCTTTTTTTAACATATTTTTTAATGTTGGATCAGTACATTGTTCTGAATAACACTCAAGTTTTTTCTCAATTGTAGAGTGAGCTCCTATTAAATGACGAAGATTTTGTAATTCTAATTCATTTAGATTAGCCATGATAATCCCTCCTAACCTTTTAAAATTCTTTATTATTTTAAGCTTGTTTTTAAATTTTATTCTTAACAAATTATGTAATTAATATTACATTTAAACAATATATTATATTAAACACTAATATTAAGGAGTAATTTAATTTGATATTTTTATGTCTTTTCTTGATACTATTGGGCGTGTGTTCAGTTGCCTTTGTTCTATATCAATGCAATATTAAAATTACTGAATACAAAAGACAAATTTTAACTTTAAATAATCAACTTTCAAAATATAAAAATTCAATCTATAAAAAAACTAACAATGATTCAAAAAAAAATTTAATAATAAATTTTAATAAGCCTGAATTTAGATATGGAATTACACTACCTTATACCTCAATTTTCATAGCTCCCTCTGAAGAATCTATTTCCATTAGTAAAATTAAAGAAAAATCACAAGTAAAAATTATTGATGAAGCTGAAATAAATAATGAAATTTGGTATTATTCATTATTAAATACAGAATCAAAAATAAATTGTAATGGTTGGATTAAAAAAAGCCAATTTTCAATGCTTATGGAAGATACTAATATTATTATTTAATTTTCTTTTTATTTTTAATTTACTCACTGTATAGTATAAATCCTCATTCTTAGAATTTGATGCTTAGTTGCTATATTGTTTGAATGCTTCCCACAATAAAGGTAGATATAAAAAATAATGGAGCAGCTTCTATTTAGAACTACTCCATTATTTTTTATATTTACCTTAATCTCAATTTAATTTTTAACTTAAAATAAAAACTTTGTATTATTATATAAATCTTGACTTATTAGCTATAAAAATATAAAACCTATTAAAAATTATGTATTAGATGAAATATATTCATTATAATAATTATTTTTTAAATCATAATTAAGTACTAATTCAATTTGATATTACAATTTAAAACTTAAAATAATATGTAATTTATTTTATATTTATTAGTTTTCATAATTTATATTTAAAATTGTATTATACTTATAAATACTTATTTCTGTTCCATTTAAATCTTCTTTCTTCATGTCTATAGCATTAATTCCATTATTTTCATAAGTATTATAATAATAAATTTTTTCATCTAAATCCATACAAGCTGTATATTGAGTTAAATCATTTTTACCAGCTGGTGTTACAACTGAACCACTAATCATAGCAACATTGCTTAATATATGGAAAAACTCCATAACATTAATAGAATTTTTGGCATTTTTTAACATAGCATCTCTTAATAAAGCAACTCTTATAAATCTAGATGGTGGTGTAAAATCTCCTGGAAATCCAACTAACCCTGTTCCTTCTCCTAAAGCTTTTAAAGATTCATTACTTACTTGTAATGATGTAATTTGGTTATAACTCATGCTTAAGTATTGACGTAAATTAGTTAAATGCCAATCAAAAGTTGGTGAATTAGTAAGTACTCCAATATTATTATCAAATACTTTTAATCCTTCTTTAGATTGTTCTACAACTATTAAGCTACCTGTTTTATCTCCAATCATCCAATGTAAAGTAGGACTTGGTACATTTGCACTAATTCTTTCATCTACTATTAAAGTGTTTTTCAAAGTTTCCTTAACTTCTTCAACTGAACTAAAGTTTGCTAAAAGCCATAATGTAAAATCATATGCTGGAACATTTTCTTTATTTTCTGATTTTTCTTTAGGATAATATGAATACTCTGGGAAATTTAATCCTGCAACTCCTAATCCTGCTTCATTAAATCCATCTGCAAAAGTTGGATATTCATTAAAAATAGTTCCCATTCCAACAACTGCATATTTAGGTTTAATCTTTCTATTAGTTTCAGTGTTTATTCCTTCATAATTTCTTGGTAAAAAAATTATTGATTGGTTGAATGAAAATTCAATATCCATATTTCTACCAAATAAATGATTACCATCTTTTGTTTCTAATATTAACCCTGTACACATTTAAATCACTCCTATAGCTATTTAAAATTTATTTTGTATTACTAAACATTTGTTTTGATTTTATAATAGAATATCCATTTAAAAAGTATCCTATCAATCCTATAACTAAAAATATTAAAGATGCTGTTGATATTCCTAAATTAGTAGATGTTATTGTGAATAATAATGGAGATAAAGCACTACCTAATGCATAGAAAACACCTACTTTAGCAAATTTTTGAGTACTATCTTTATATCCAAATACATCAGAAGGCATATATGCTGGCGCTGATGTTAATGTAAATATTGTTAATCCTGAAAGAATAGGTATTAAATATCCAACCATACTACCTTTTGGCATAAAAATAATTATTAATAATCCTAATGTAACACCTAAACATGATATAAGCATTGGTTTAAATGAACCTAATTTATCAAATAATTTTCCTCCACCAACATTACCAATTAAACAAGCAACTCCATATGCAGAACCAGCTATCGCTACTTTTGAAGATGAAAATCCTTTAACAGTTAAAATTGGTATAGCTTGTGTTGCTAAAGTAACTGAAGCAAAACATATAAACAATGCACCTATACAAAATATCCAGAAATATTTATTTTTCATATTTTCTTTATCTGATAATCCTGCATAAAGAACTCTTTTAGTTTTTGAATTAGAATTATTAGAAGACTGTTGATCTACTACAATTTCATTTTGTTTAGGATATCTTATGAATAGAACAGCTAAAGGAATACCTACAATAATAAGAACTGCACCTAAAATTATATAAGTTTTTTGCCAACCATAACTTCCAAGTAATTTAACTACAACTTGTTGTAAAAATACATTACCAATTGATCCTCCTGCTAAGGCTATACCTAATGCAGTACCTCTACCTTCACCAGGGAACCAATGATTCATCATAATAGGTAATGATAATCCAGTAAATAGTAATGTACCTAATTGAGTAAAGAATGCACTCGCATTAAACATTAATGCATTCCTTGCAAGTCCATACGATGCAAAAGATATACCAGCAATAATTAACCCTACTATATAAATATATTTAATTTTAAATTTACCATACAGTTTTGCTAATAAAGGATTAAATAAAACTGGTATTGTTCCTGAAAAGTATAACATTGTAAATCCTATTTGGGATATAATGCCTGATTTTGATACTGGAACTTGCATTTGAGCTTGTAAATTTTGAGAAATACAATATGGTATTGCTTGAATCAAAAAGCAAATAAATACCATAAAATATCTTTTGTTATTCAAAATTCTTTTGTTATCTTCCATATTTATTCCACAACCTTATAAAAATTTTTATTTAATTTATAATTATAAATTATTTGCTTTATGAATATTAATATACTCCTATGGCTTGTTCTTTTGCAAAGAGTAAAAATTTAAATTAAATGCTATACACAAGTATAACTTTGACAAAAAAGAGTATAATAAGATAATTACTTAATTATTCTCCTGTTTATAGAGAAATAAAAAAAGTTTTATGAAAATTTTCAGAAAACTTTTAAAATTTTAAAATTTTTAAATTTTAAAAGTTTAAATTTTAAATACTTCAATAGTAATAACTATTAATAAGATTAAGAACATTTTTTGATTTTTTAAGTGGTATAAGAAAATTTATTCAAAGTTTGCCTTTTTAGCATCTTAATAATTTTGATAGA
>NZ_JARHZJ010000023.1 GCF_029258205.1 Clostridium sp. | reverse complement strand
CTAATCTTATTTCGCAAATATGGCTATAGCTTTTTTAGCTAAAGCTTTCTTCGCTATAATATTTCATTTTCCTCTTTAATTCTAGCCGTTTCTTTCTTTAATTTGGATACTTACTTCAATGTTATGACATCATCTTCAGATATTTTTATTTATTTGTTAGCTTTTATCCAGCCATTTATAGTTGATTTTGCTATGCCATATTCACTACTTATTTCAGAAATTGTCATTCCAGACTTATATAAATCTGATATCATTTCCTTGTAACCCTCTGTGTATTTTTTACCTCTACCAATAGTAGAAACACTTCCTTTCTCTAACTAAATATTATTTTACCTAGTTCGATAAAACGTGTCCACTATTTTATACTAACATCATTATAGTATCCAGAACGTGAAACGCCCACTAATTCACATAAATGACTAATTTTATTCTTAAGATTGTATTTTTGTAAAATAGATTTAATTAATATAAATTTTTGTCAAGTAATTAATTTTATTTTTCTAATTCCACGCTCCTTTCTAGTATTTCCAACTTTTTTAATAGTTGATTTTCAGCTTCTAATAATAATAATATCTTGGATTGGAGTTTTTCATATTTTTATTTAAGAGATAATTCTTTTTCAGTAGGTCTGCCTGTATTAAATTTTCTTGTATCTTGAAGGCTATTAGTTCCATTTCTTCGAAATGCGAAGCGTCATCTTTTACTGGCAGAATGAACACGGTACATGCCTAAAATTTCTATTATTTAATTATACATAAAAATACCTCATAGAATAGTTTTTTTTAAACTGTCTATTCTATAGAGTACATTTTATTTAATGAACTATTTTTATTTTAATTATCTAAATTATAAACTCATATTTGATATATATTTAAATCTTATGTATTATATTATATAGCAAGTTAAGTTTAGATATATGTTAAGTTTAACTTTAATAATAGATTGTAAGGTGAGTTTAATGGATGATTTAATAAAAGCAATTGATAAGGTTACAGAAGAGGAAATTATAAAACTAGTAATTAGTAATAAATTAAATAAGGATAGTGAATATAAAAAAATAGTGTTTCAGCTTAAGGAAAAAAATAAAAAGGATTTTTATCAAATAGAGAAATATACTGAAAAACAAGTTTTTCATGAAAATATAGAAAAAAAAGAGCTTAAAGAAAAGGTAGAAGAATTATTTGTTTCTAAATACAAGCAATTAAATGCTTTTTCTAAAGAAAGTTCTTTCGATCTTAAAGTTTCTAAAAAGGGAAAAGTATTTTTAGGGATTAAGAAAAATAATGAGACTTTAAAAATTGCTAAGAAAGGACATAATAGAAAGAAAAATTACATATTAGAAGAGGGAATGATTATAGAGCCTCTTATAGATTTGGGAGTTTTTACTAAAGAGGGAAAGGTTATAAACTCTAAATATGATAAGTACAAGCAAATAAATAGATTTATAGAAATAATAGATGATGAAATAAAGAAGATAGATCAAAAAGAGCTTACAATATTAGATTTTGGATGTGGTAAGTCGTATTTAACATTTATATTATATTATTATTTTGTTGAGATTAAAAATATAAAAGTTAATATGATAGGATTAGATTTAAAGGCTGATGTCATAAAGAAATGTAATGAAATAGCTAAAAAATATAATTATGAAAATTTACATTTTGAACTTGGAGATATAAGTGGATTTAAATATAATAATAAAGTAGATATGGTAATAACATTACATGCTTGTGATACAGCTACAGATTATGCTTTATATAATGCAATAAAGTGGAATAGTAAAATGATATTTTCAGTTCCTTGCTGTCAACATGAATTTAATAGTCAAATAGAAAGTGAAAAGTTTTCTATACTTACTAATTATGGAATAATTAAAGAAAGAATATCAGCACTTATGACCGATTCAGTTAGAGCTAATCTTTTAGAATGTGCAGGATATAAAACTCAACTTTTAGAGTTTATAGATATAGCACATTCACCTAAAAATATATTAATAAGAGCAATTAAAGGAAATATTTCTAATGATAAGAAAGAAAAATCTTTAAATGAGGTTAATAATCTTATAGATGAGTTTAATTTAAGTCCAACATTATATAAGCTTTTAGAGAATGATAACTTAATATAATTAATGTACTTTTAATTTAAGTAAATTTGTGATTTGATGGATATTTTAAGATAACTATAGAATTCATCAAATCAAAAATTTTAAATTAATAAGTTTTTGAAAAAGAGAGGAGAGTTTTTAAATTACTTTCCTCTCTTTTTGTTTGTTATTAATTTATTATATGTTTTATTTAAAAATACAAAAATACTTGTAATTTTAAAAATATTTTGTATAATTGTCCGCATAAATACGAATTATTTATATTAAAAAATATATATAATTCGCATAAATGCTTTTAGGAGGGACAAATTGAATATTATTAAAAAAGACAACAAGTGTATTATTAGATATATTAATTATAAGCTTTATCTTAAAAGTTTATACCTGTGGGAGTTAAAAATTCAACATTAATATTAAAATCAATATTTGAAAACATGTAAATAAAAAATCCAACTTAAAATAAAGTTGGATTTTTTATTTAAATTAAATTTTTCACTTGTTTCATAAATTAGTCTTCATATAAATATTTTCTTGTCATAGGAAGAGTATTATTTATTCCTTTTGAGAATAGGATTTGGTGTATATCAATATCCCAGTAATGGAATGCAGCTGCACAAGTAGCAAGATATAAATGCCACATTCTTAAGAATTCATCATCAAACATTTCTTTTTCTTCATCTAAATGATTCATAAAGTTTTTAGACCATTCTTCTAATGTTCTCATATAATGAAGTCTTAAACTTTCTACATCTAATGTACGGAAGTTAAGATCTGCTGCAATATTAAGCTCTTCTCTTAATGTTGGAACATATCCACCTGGGAATATATATGTTGTGATCCACTTGTTTCCTTCTGTTTCTACTAGATTAGTTATGTTATGTAATAGGAATAATCCACTTTCTTTTAACACAGAATTAACATTTTTAAAGAATAAAGGTAAGTTAGTGTGACCAACATGTTCTGCCATACCAACACTAACAACTCTATCAAATTCTAAGTTGGATTTTTCTAAATTTCTATAATCCATTAATTGAACATCAACTAAATCTTCAAGTCCTTCTTGTTTTATTCTTTCTTTAGCTTTCTTAAATTGTTCTTCACTAAGAGTAATACCTAAAGCTTTTACTTTATAAAGTTTAGCAGCTTCTATTATTAAGTAACCCCAACCACATCCTATATCTAATAAATGTTGACCTTCTTTTAAGTTAAGTTTCTTTAATATGTGATGTATTTTATTCATCTGAGCATCATAAAGTGTATCTGTTGGATTTTTAAAATATCCACATGAATAACTCATTGTTTTATCTAACCATAAACTATAGAAATCATTACCTATATCATAGTGATGTGCTATATCTTTTTTTGATTTTAATAAAGATGGAGCTTTTATTTTAGAAGCAAGTTTAAATACTGTATTCTTGTTCATAAAGCTATCTTTATTACGGATAATACTTTCAAAGAATTTTTGAAGATCACCTTCTATATCAATATCACCTTTCATATACGCTTCACCTAAAGCTAAACTAGGATCTGCTAAAAGTTCTTTTTTGCTTGGAAAGTTTTTTATAATAACTTTGAATTCAGGATCACCATTACCATAATTAATGATTTCTCCATCCCAATATTCTAAACTAAATGGTCTATCTGAAAGGTGTTCAGCTATTGACTTTACTATATTTTTATTAAATTCCATAAAAAAATTCACCTCAACTAATATTTATATTTTTATGATACTCCATATTTGTAAAAAAATCTTTTTTAAAATGTACTTTAATTGGTTAAATTTACTCAATGTAATAAATTAGTCGAAAAATGCTTAAAAATGCTCATAAAAATATTTTGGTAAAAAGAAAAACTGATAAAATAAATATATTTCGTTGAAAATATAATAATAAATTTAATGAAATTAATATTTTAGTATGAAACTAATAATTTTTATTAGTTATTTACTAAATAATATAAATTTGATATCATTTTTAATGATACTAAAATTAGTAAAAATTAATAAAGCTAAGGAGGGAAATATGAGTTTATTAAAAAAATTAACTTTAGGTGTAATAGCAGTATCTACGACTGTAACTTTTATGGGTTGTTCTAGCAATAAAATTAAAGAAACAAGTGTTTCTATTAAATCTTTAAGCACAAAAGAAGTACAAGAAAATTTAAAAGATAAATCTTGGATAGCTGTTGATACACGTTTAAGTGATTCATATAATGGATGGGTATTATATGATGAAGCTAGGGGAGGACACATTCCAAATTCAAAGGATTTTTCTGCAAACTGGATAAAATTTGATGCTAAAGATAAAGAAAAGAAATTAGATGAAGCTTTAAAAACTAAAGAAATAACTACAGATAAGAACATAATATTATATGATGCTAATGGAGAAGATTCTAAGGTTGTTGCTGATTATCTTTCAAAAAAAGGATATAAAAATCTTTATTCATATAATATCAAAGAATGGGCTAGTGACAAAGATCTTCCTTTAGAAAAATATGAAGATTATAGTCTAATAGTTCCTGCTAAAATATTAAAAGAAGTTATTGATGGAAATAAACCAGAAACTTTTGAGAATGCTAAAAATATAAAAGTATTTGAGGCTAGTTGGGGAGATGAAAATCAAACATATGGGAAGGGACATGTTCCTACAAGTGTACATATAAATACAGATACTATAGAACCACCTCCAACTTGGATGCTTGCAGATGACAAGATATTAACTCAATTTGCTTTAGATTATGGTATTAATAAAGATGATACAATAATTCTTACAGGTGCTGAGCAAATGGCGGATTATCGTTTAGCTAGTGTTCTTAAATATATGGGAGTTAAAGATGTAAGAGTATTAAATGGAGGAGATGGAGCTTGGACTAGTGCTGGATATGAATTAGAAACTAAGATTAATCCCAAAACTCCAGGAGGAGATTTTGGTGTTAATATACCAGCAGATCCTGAAGTAATTACTACTATACCAGAGCTTAAGGAAGATCTTAAAAAACCTGATTTTACTTTAATTGATAATCGTACTTGGGAGGAATATATAGGTAAAATATCAGGATATAGCTATCATGATAAAAAAGGTCGTATAGAAGGGGCTGTTTTTGGATATGCAGGAGTAAGTGGTCCAACCTCTTTAGAGTATTATAGAAATGTAGATAATACAATGAGAAATGGATATGAAATAGAAAAAATGTGGGAAGATCAAGGAATAAATATAAAAAATAATCTTATATTTATGTGTGGAAGTGGATGGCGTGCAGCCGAGGTTTATACTTATGCTAATGTAATGGGACTTAAAAATACATCTATATATAGCGATGGATGGATTGGTTGGAGTAATGGTGGAAATCCATCAATTACTGGAGAACCTAAAAAAATGGTTAATAGATAATATGAAAAAAATACTATATCCAATAATAGTGATAGTTCAAGCCATATTATGGATTGGGGTAATTGCTATTCAATATTTAACTAATAAAAAGGCTGGTGTAATGCACCATGTTTATTTTAGGAAATATCAATATTCAAATAGCATAAGTATTGAAAATTTAAATATTTTATCAATTATATCTTTAATTATAGCTTTAGTATTCCTTGCATGGTTTATTTACTCTGTAAAAACTAAAAAGAGTTGGTTTTATAGAATTCAAACGATTATAACAAGCATCATGGCTATTATATTAATTCTAGTTATAAAGCTAACATTTTTTCAAAATCTTTTAGCTTATTATTATTTTATAATGATAGCTATTATAGTTTTAATAATTCAGATTTTATGGAATATAATTATAGCTATAAAATATAGATAAATAAAAAACAAATCATCTTAGTATTTAATTAAGATGGTTTGTTTTTTATTTTATTAAATTAAATAGGTATTTAAATGAATTTCTGTTTTTAATATTATTTAATTTATTTAATAGAAGAATATATCATTAATTATTAGATTTATAAAGTTTTAAATATGAAATATATATACACTGTTAAATAATATTTTATATCTTATATAATATACTCGTAAATGATTATTAAATAAAAAAGAATAAATAAAAAAATATATAAAATAATATATAAGAGAAAAAATAAAAGGAGGAAATAAAATGACTGATAATCAAGTAGTATCTTTTAGAGATGAAAATGGAAAAAAGATTGAATATTTAATTTTAGAACAAAAATTAATATGTGGTGCAGAATATGTAGCAATGGTACCTAAAAATGATAAGACTCATGTTGAACTATTTAAGATTAATTTTGATAAAGATTGGAATGAAACTTTAGATTCTGTAGAATCTGAAAAAGAAATAAATATGTTTAAGCAAGTATCTAATTTAAAATTTTAATAATTTATATGCAATTAAAAATAAGTGCATATAAAGTAGAAATTTTCATTATAAAATTTACCTATATAAATATTATAATTGTTTTAGGCTCTGTTTTAAGTAAATCTTAACCTTTAAAACAGAGCTTATTTTAAAAAGATTTAAATAAAAGGAGAATGGTTTAAGTCCAGTAGTATGTGAATTAGAATTAAAATATTAGTAATTCGTAGTATATTGTCTTATTGATTTAATAAGGTATAATATAAATGGATTAAAAACTAATTGTAAATTATAAAAGTTTATTTTTATAGTTTTTAATTTTTTAGGTCTAAATTAATATTTTAGATTTTGATAAAATTTATGGCAGCATATATACGGAGGATAAAATGATTTTAAACACAAAAAGAGATGGACATGTTCATAGTATTTATTGCCCACATGGTAGCGATGATAGTTTAGATATGTACATTGATACAGCATTAAGAAATGGTATTACAGAAATAACTTTTACAGAACATATGCCACTACCTATTGAAGATCCTTCTCCAAGAAAGAATAGTGCTTTATCTATGGAAAGATTAGATGACTATATAAAAGCAATAACTGAGCTAAAAGAAAAGGTTAAGGATAAAATTAAAGTTAATGTAGGATTAGAAGTTGATTATGTGGAAGGGTATGAAGAAGAAACTAAAGCTATATTAAATAAATATGGAAAATATTTAGATGATGCAATTCTTTCAGTTCATATAGTAAAGTTTGAGGGAGAATATTACCAAATAGGTAATGGATCAGATATGATTGGTGAATTATTAAAGAAAATTGGCGGAATGGACAAACTTTATGATTTATATTATGAAACTATTCTAAAGTCAATTAAATGCGATTTAGGAGCCTTTAAACCTAAAAGAATAGGACATCCAACTTTAGTTAGAAAGTATAAAGAAGATTTTCCTAACGAAAAATATAATATTAAACTTTTAGAGAATATTCTAAAAGAAATGAAAAAAGGCAATTATGAAATTGATTTAAATACTTCAGGGCTTAGAAGAAAGAAATGTGGAGAAGTACATCCTCAAGGAATATTTTTAGATTTATGTTTAAAATATAATATACCAATGGTATTAGGATCAGATTCTCATAGTTCAAAATATGTTGGAGTAGAATTTGAGAAGGTTGCAAATATGATTTTCCCAGATTTAGAAGCAATATAAAGACTTATACTTTTTATATTTAAAATTAATTTATTAAAAATAGAATAATTATCTATAAAGCTTTAATTTATAAATAATAAAAAAAGCACAAGGAATATTTCCTTGTGCTTTTTTTATTATTTACCGTATATGATTTTTTTAGTAACGTCATTATAGAACATTGTATTTGGATAATCATTTTCAATTTCTTGAGCATATTTTTTAGATTCAGCGTTATTACCTTCTTTATTATATAAAATAGCTAAGTTATATAAACATTGAGGTGTGTACATAAGATCGTCAGAATCTGGCTTTGCCTTATAATCTTTTAAATATTCTTGGAAATATTTTATTGCCTCTGTATTTTTATCTAAGTTTTCATAAGAAGTTCCCATGAAGTAAATTAAGTGAGGTCTCAAATAAGAGTCAGATGAAAAGGCGTTTGCTTTTTCAAAGTCCTTAAGAGCATCCTCATATTTTTTCTCTTTAAATAAATCTAATCCTTTTAAATAGAAATCTTTAATTCCATCAGTTTTCATTAAATTTTCTGCCTTATTATAAGCATCTAATGCATCTTTAGGTACTTTATCCTTAGGAGTAGAAGTTAATAGTGTGTAAAGAGAATTTATATCATTCTTACTAATAGCTTTATTTAATTCATCTGCAGTAAGGGTTTTAGTTTCTGGTTTTGAATCTTCATTTGTCTTATTGTCAGTTGAGTTTTCAGCCTTGTTAGAATTATTAGTAGTTTCTTCACTTGCTGTTATTTGATTTTTACTAGCATCTGTAGTTTTTATATTTTTTGTTATTCCATAAGCAAGTAATAGGACTATAGCACCTGAAACAGCTACAGCTATATACTTAACTGGTTTCTTTTTGTTAGATTTTATTGAATTTGATTTTTCGTTTTTAAAGTTAGGAGTACTAATGATTTTAGATTCATTATCATCCTTAGGTTTATCTTTAGACTTGGATTTGTCATTAAACTCTTTAACTTCAGCTTTTTTATTGAAATCTACCTTTGTCACATTATCAAGGTGATTACTTTCAGTATTTGAAGTTTCTTTTACTGGCTCATTCATTTTTATGTCATCAATCTTAACATCTTCTCTAGGTTTTTCCTTATTAATCTTAATAACTGGAGCTTGCTCCACTTTTTTATTTTCTTTCTCTTTTTCTTTTTCAGTGTGTTTAGATAATGGCTTAATTTCAGAATCTCTTTTTTCTAACTGCTTAGCATATTCTTTTTGAGCTTCTTCTTGAAGTCTAGCCTTAATTTCATCCTTCATAGTTTCACTAAATATAGTACTCATTGCTAGTTTTTTTTCATCTAAATTATTAAATTTATCAAGTTTTGTTCTAGCTTCTTCATTGTTGTTGTACTCAGCATTTATTTTCCAAGAAACAATAGCATCACTTATTCTGTTAAGTTTTTCAAGTATTCTACCTTCTAATATAAGTGCTTCTTCGTTATTATAGTCCTTATCAAGCACTTTTTCACATATATTTAATGCTTCTTCATAATTTCCATTTTCATATTGAGCTAATGCTTTTTTAAGTTTTTTATCATATTTACTCATAGCTTTATAGCTCCTCCTTTTTTATAATTTTTATCAAACATATTTCGATAAAATAAATAAATATCTGTCTAAATTCTAATTATACATTATATACATAAAAGTTTACAATATATTTTTGGCAAAACTATGTCAATGTTGTTATTTTTTTTACAAAATAATATTTTTTATATGAAAAAGCAGTGAAAATATTAAATTTAATTTATTTAAGGTTTTATTATATTTTTAAAATTAATTTTGAAATAAGAATTATAAATTAACAAAAAAGAACTATAAACAAAGTCTAAAATTATTTTTTATTAATCAAAAATAATGTAAAGATATTGGTTATAGTTCATATTTAAATATTTTTAAATTAAAAAGTCGTTATATGTGGCATCTGAAGGCATTCTCCAATCTCCTCTAGGAGAAAGTGATATAGAACCAACCTTTGGTCCATCAGGAAGAGCAGAACGCTTAAATTGTTGAGTAAAGAATCTTCTTATAAATTTATCTAGCCATTTTTTTATAGTTTCTTCATCGTAATCATTTTTAAATGCTTCTTTAGCTAAAAATAGTATTCTTTCAGGACTTGATCCGTGTTTTATAAAATGATATAAGAAGAAATCATGAAGTTCATAAGGTCCAACAATATCTTCTGTCTTTTGAGCTATTTTACCTTCTTTATCTTTTGGTAATAATTCTGGACTTACAGGAGTATCTAAAATATCTAATAAAGCTTTCTTAGCATCATTTGAAATTTCATGATTAGCAAAAAAATTTACTAAGAATCTAACTAAGGTTTTAGGAATAGAGCTGTTTACTGAGTACATTGACATATGATCTCCATTATAAGTGCACCATCCTAAGGCTAATTCAGAAAGGTCTCCAGTACCGATTAATAATCCACTTTCCTTATTAGCTAAATCCATAAGGATTTGAGTTCTTTCTCTTGCTTGAACATTTTCATATGTTACATCATGAATATCTTTATTATGTCCTATATCTTCAAAATGTTGAAGAGCAGCTTTCACTATATTTATTTCTCTAAAATCACAGTGAAGTTCTTTGCATAGAGTTACTGCATTATTATATGTTCTATCTGTAGTTCCAAAACCAGGCATAGTTATAGTTATTATATTTTCTCTTGGTATATTTAGCATATCAAAGGTTTTTACCACAACTAATAATGCAAGGGTAGAATCCAATCCTCCTGAAATACCAATTACTGCTTTCTTAAGATTTGTATGCTCTAATCTTTTAGCAAGAGCAGCCGATTGAATACTTAATATTTCTTCACAACGTGCTTCCATAGCATACTTAGATTTTGGTAAGAAAGGATGTTTATCTATTTCTCTATTAAAGTTTTTAATTTTTGTATTTTTTAAATTAAAAGGAATAAATCTAGGTTCATTATTTTCATTAAAAGTTGAATTTCTAAAACTTATATTTTTTATTCTTTCTGCATCTAATTTAAATAAATCAACTATACCAGTTAATAAATCATTTTCTCTTTTGAATCTATTATTTTCCTTTATAATAGTTCCATTTTCAGCTATTATCATGTGACCACTAAATAATAAATCTGTAGTTGATTCATGAACTCCTGCTGAAGAATAAATATAAGAACAAATTGTTCTAGCACTTTGACTTTGAACTAGTGATTTTCTATAAGAACTTTTTGATACAAGCTCATTAGAAGCTGAAAGATTACAAATAAGGTTAGCGCCCATTAAAGCTAAATTAGAGCTAGGAGGTATAGTAACCCAAAGATCTTCACAAATTTCAAAACCTATTTTTAAATTTTTGAATGAGAATATTAAATCTGTTCCAAAAGGTACTTGTTTTTGAAAACCTAAATCAACATTTATTCCTTTTATATTAAATCCTTCTGTAAACCATCTTTTTTCATAAAACTCAGAGTAGTTTGGTATATAGCTTTTAGGAACTATACCTAAAACCTCTCCATTTAATATTACATATGCGCAATTATATAAGGAATATCTATATAAAAAAGGAGAACCAACAGCGATTAAAATATCTTTATTTTTAGAAAATTCAACTAGATTTTTTATTGCTAAATTGCAATTTTTAATTAATTTTTCATTGGTAAATAAATCTCCACAAGAGTATGCTGATATACTTAGCTCAGGAAAAACTAAAACCTTAACTTCTTCTTCTATAGCATTTAAAATCATAGATTCTATTTCTTTAAGATTATATTTTGTATCGCTTATTTTTACTTTAGGTGAAGCTGCACCTACTTTTATGAAATCCATAGCATCATCTCCAGTATATTTTTATTTTTAGTATTTCTATAGTAATAAAAGTTTATCCTTTAAGTAAAATTAGATTTTTAAATAATATTTTCTTAATAATAGTAACTTTTACTAAAAAAAACTACATATTAAATATTAATGTGAATTGATAAGAAAATCAACTAGAGATAAATAGTATTTATTAACTCTTAGTGTGTTTTAAAATATTATTTTAAAAAGTTTGAAATAGTACTTGAAAAAATAATGTATAAACTGTATAATAAAGTAAATATTAATAAAAAGTTAATATTAATGATAAAAAAGGAGGGAAAACTATGCTATGGCTTTGGGTAGTAGTTATTCTATCTGGAATAATAATAGACTATTTAAGTTCTGATGTTCTATTTGTTGGATTTTCCTTTGGAGCTTTAGGTGGTTTAGTATTAGCATTTCTAGATGTGAATATAATAGTACAATTCATACTATTTTCCATAATAACAATTTTCTTTTTCTTCTATGTTTATCCTAAAATTAAAAGAAATATAAAGATAGATAACTTAGGAACAAAAACTATGGAACAATCATATATAGGAAAAAAAATGATATTAGATGAAAATGTAGAAGATTCAGCATTAATTAAGTTTGAGGGGATTTATTGGACATTTAAAAGTGTTAGTGGACCATTGAAGAAAGGCACAGAGGTCGAGATTATAGGAATAGAAGGAAATAAAATTCTAATAAAAAAATAAAAACTAGGAGGGGTTACTCATGGTAGCTACTGTAATTGTTATAATCTTACTATTAATAGTGGTATTTGCAGCAATTTCATCAATAAAGGTTGTAAATACAGGATATGTTTATGTATTAGAACGTTTTGGACAATTTAGTAAAATTTTAGAGCCTGGTTGGCACTTAGTTATTCCTTTTGCTGATTTTGTAAGAAAGAAAATTTCAACAAAGCAACAGATTTTAGATATACCTCCACAATATGTAATAACAAAAGATAACGTAAAAATTGAAATTGATAATGTTATATTCTATAAAGTATTAAATGCTAAAGATGCTGTTTATAATATAGAAGATTTTAAATCAGGTATAGTTTATTCAACAATAACAAATATGAGAAACATAGTAGGTAATATGTCTTTAGACGAAGTTTTATCAGGAAGAGATAAAATAAACTTAGAGCTTTTAACAATAATAGATTCTATAACAGATGCTTATGGTATAAAAATACTTTCTGTAGAAATTAAAAATATAATTCCTCCAGCCGAAATTCAAGATGCTATGGAAAAACAAATGAAGGCAGAAAGAGATAAGAGAGCTACTATATTACAAGCTGAAGGTTTAAAGCAAAGTGAAATAGCAAGAGCAGAAGCTGAAAAGCAAGCTAAAATTTTAAGAGCTGAGGCTGAAAAAGAAGCTAACATTAGACATGCTGAAGGGTTAAAAGAATCTCAATTACTTGAAGCAGAAGGTAAGGCTAGAGCTATTGAAGAGGTTTCAAAGGCAGAAGCTGCAGCTATTGAAAGAATAAATACTTCAATAATTGAATCTGGAACTAATGAAGTAGTAATTGCTTTAAAACAGGTTGAAGCATTAAAAGAAATGGCAGCTAACCCAGCTAACAAGCTTATTTTACCTAATGAAGCCGTTTCTTCTTTAGGAAGTATAGCAGCTATTGCTGATATTTTAAAAGAAAATAAAGAGAATAAATAATACTAATAATGAATATACTATTTTTGAGCCTTTAAAAAGGGCTTACGTAGGCATTAAGTTTTCCCTTTACTCTAAAGAGTAGAGGGATTTTTTTATTTAGGTATAAATTAGTAATTTATATATTTATAAAAAAATGTTATCATATAAAATGTAATTTCAATGTAGAAAGAGGATTTTAAAATGAGTAATTTTTTTTGGTGCGATGTAGATTTAAAAAATATAGAGAATAATATAAATGTAATAAGAGATTTAATACAGGATAAAAAGCTAATTGCAGTTATAAAAGGAGATGCTTATGGATTAGGCAGTAAAAATATTGCTGAATTTATACAAGATAAGGTTGACATAATAGCAGTAGGTAATATTGATGAAAGTTTATGCTTAGATAATATAAATAAGGATATACTTATTTTATCACCTTTATGTACAAAAGATGATTTTAAAGATGAAAGAGATAATTTAATATTAACTTTAGATAATGAGGGAATATTAAATGAATTAGATAATGAAACAAAGAAAAGAGTACATATATATGTAGATACAGGTATGAACAGAATGGGTATAAAGCCAGAAAAGTTAGATTCATTTATAGAAAGAGTTAAAAATGAATTCCCTAATCTTGAAATAGATGGTATCTATACTCATTTACATAATGCTAAAGATGTTAATTATACCTTAAAACAAATAGAATTATTTAAATCTACAGTTGAAAAGTACAAAGATAAAGTAAGAATAATACACTGTATGGCTTCAAGTGCTATTGTAAATGATCAATTAAGAAAAGCTTGCGATTTTACTACAGGTGCAAGAGTTGGTAATGTGCTTTATGGATATATAGGCTTTAATAAGGGAATTAAAAAAACTTATGAATACTATGCAAAACCAGTAAATACTTATAAAGTTTCAAAAGGACAAACCGTAGGATATGGTTGTCTTTTTAAGGCTGATAAGGATATGGAAATAGGAATAATTGAATGTGGTAATGTTCATGGTTTAGGTATAAGTAGAGAGATTAAAAATAATGTTTTCTATGATATATTTAGAATGATTTATAGAAGATTTAAAGAAAGAAGTGTAATATTTAACAACAATATACCTATAAAAATATTAGGAAAAGTAAATATGAATATAACTATTATCTCTATGGAAAATTGCTCTAAAGATTCAGTTTTAAAAGTTGATATCTCACCTATAATATCAGATTCAAGCATAGAAAAAAGATATATTTATTAAAAAGAAAATTTATATTTTTAAGAAACATAAGGCTAAACAAATCTAGTCTTATGTTTTTGTAATATTTTAAGAGTTAAAACACTACCTTTTAATATAGACTAAAAAGAATGATGCTAATGATAAATTTAAGAGAATAATAATAATGAATTTTTTTAAACACTTGAAAAAAAATAAAAAAACTTTAAAATTAGTGTTAAGTTTCTATTTAGGAGGGTTAATATGATTAGCAAAAGAGAAGATTATATTTCGTGGGATGAGTATTTTATGGGAGTGGCATTAATTAGTGCTAAAAGAAGCAAAGATCCAAACACTCAAGTTGGAGCTTGCATAGTTGATAATGATAATAAAATAGTAGGTATTGGATACAACGGTTTTCCTAAGGGGTGTTCAGATGATGATTTACCTTGGGGAAATAAGGGAGATTTTTTAGAAACAAAATATCCATATGCATGTCATGCTGAACTTAATGCCATTTTAAATAGTACAGGTAAGAATGTTAAAAACTGCAGAGTATATGCTACTTTATTTCCTTGTAATGAATGTGCTAAGGCAATAATTCAAGCTGGGATAACTGAAGTGATATACCTTTCAGATAAATATAAGGATACTGATATTGTTAAGGCATCTAAATTTATGTTTGATAAAGCAAATGTAAAGTATAGATATTTAGGAAGCGACAGAGAAAATTTATTAATATCATTTAAGCCAGAGGATGTTTAAAATAAATAAACCCCATAGATAATACTATGGGGTTTATTTTAAAATAAAATTTATAATAGTTGACAATTTTTATTTGATATAGTATATTTTGAATATCAAAATATTTGGTTTGATATTCAAAGTACTTGAATTTTATATCTAATGATTTTGAAATAAGGGAGCGATTTTAGGATGAAGGAAAGTGAATTAGTATTAAACAATATTTTAGTAAAATTATTTAATAATATTTTGAGAATAGAGGAATTTGCATTAAAAAGTGTACCTTTTAATGATTTATCTATAACAGAAATGCATACTATAGAGGCTATAGGGATAGAGAAAGCAAGAACAATGTCAGAGGTGGCATTGGATTTAAAAATAACAGTAGGTACTTTAACAACTGCTATAAATAAATTAATAAAAAAAGGATATGTAAATAGAAGAAGAATAGAAGAAGATAGAAGAGTTGTTATGATAGAACTTACAGAGAAAGGAACTCTAGCTTATAAAGTACATGAAAAATTTCATGAAGAAATGATAGATCATGTCTTAGAGGAACTAGATGTTAGTGAAGAAGAAGTTTTAATAAGTTCTTTGGATAAGTTAGATAAGTTCTTTCAAAAGAAACTAGAACTTATGAAATCAAAGGAGGTTTAATATGAAAAATGCTAAAATGATAGGATTTGGCTTATATACACCTAAAAATTTAGTTGAAAATGAAAAATTACAAGAATTTTTAGAAACTAGCGATGAGTGGATTAGAACTAGAACTGGAATAGAAAGAAGATACATTTCATTAGATGAAAATACTTCTGATTTAGCAGTAGAGGCTAGTAAAAAGGCTTTAAGTCAAGCTGGGTTAAGTGCGGAAGAAATAGATTTAATAATATTAGCTACTGTAACTCCAGATAATTTTACTCCATCTACAGCTTGTATTGTGCAAGATAAGTTGGGAGCTAAAAATGCATGGGCCTTTGACATAAATGCAGCATGTACTGGATTTATATATGCACTTAAATTAGGAAGATCTTTAATAAGATCAGGTGAAGCTAAAAATGTCTTAGTAATAGGTGCAGAAACTTTATCAAAAGTACTTAACTGGGAAGACAGAGGAAGTTGTGTTCTTTTTGGAGATGGAGCAGGAGCTACTGTTATTACAAGTACAGAAGAAGAGTGTGGAATAAAATGTGTCAATGTAAAATCCGATGGTTCTAAGGGAGATTCCCTTATTATTCAGGGTTTGCCATTAAATAGTCCTTTTAAATCTGGAAAAGAAGTTTCTGAAAATTACATAAACATGAATGGAAGAGAAGTATTTAAGTTTGCAACGAGAGTAATGGAAGAAAGTATAGTAGAGATTTTAGAAAAAGAAAATATAAAAATAGAAGAAATAGCTGCTATAATTCCCCATCAAGCAAATCTAAGAATTATAGATTATGTAGTTAAAAGGTTAGGAATACCAAGAGAAAAGTTCATAACTAATTTACAGAATTATGGAAATACATCAGGAGCAAGTATTCCAATAGCACTTTGTGAGTCAATAGATGAAGGTAACTTGAAAAAAGGAGACAACATAATACTGGTTGGCTTTGGTGGAGGCCTTACTTGGGGAGCTGCTTTAATTAAGCTATAGTTAATGAAAAAACAAAAATCTAGAAAATAATAATAAATGAGAATATAATTATAGATATATTTATTTTTAATACGTTAAATTTTGGGAGGTATTTTAATGGCTAAACTAGGATTTTTATTTGCAGGGCAAGGGGCCCAATATGTAGGAATGGGCAAAGAATTCTTTGATAACTTTGAAGAAAGTAAAGAAGTATTTAAAAGAAGTAGTGATGCTTTAGGTATAGATATGGAAGAACTTTGTTTTAATGACCCTAAAGGATTATTAAATAAAACTGAATTTACTCAGCCTGCAATAATAACTACAAATATGGCTATACTTACAGTACTAGATAAATTGGGAGTTAAATCCAATATAAGTTGTGGATTAAGTTTAGGAGAATATTCTGCACTTATTCATAGTGATGCCATTAATTTTGAAGATGGAGTTAAGCTAGTAAAAAAAAGAGGTAAATTTATGCAAGAAGCTGTTGCAGAAGGCCTTGGTGGAATGGTTGCAGTTTTAAGAATGACTCCAGAACAAGTTGACGAAATAATAGAAAAAAGTTCTCCATATGGAATAGTTGAAGGGGCAAATTATAATTCGCCTGGTCAAATTGTTATTTCTGGAGAATTAGTTGCTTTAGAAAAAGCTATGGAATTTATAAAAGAAGCCGGTGGAAGAGCTATAAAATTACCTGTATCAGCGCCATTTCATTGTTCAATGTTACAACCAGCAGCTGAAAAATTAGAAGATGAGTTAAATAAAATTTCAATAAACAAATTAAATAGAATTGTTATGTCTAATGTTAAGGGAGAATCCTATTTAGAAGAAGATGATGTAATAGAACTTTTAACTTTTCAAGTTAAAAAACCTGTTTTATTTATAAAGGATATAGAAAAAATGATTGAAAGTGGTGTAGATACTTTTATTGAGATAGGTCCAGGTAAAGTTTTAAGTGGATTTGTAAAAAAAATAAATAAAAATGTTACAGTACTTAATGTAGAAGATTTAAAATCTTTAGAAAAAACATTATCAAAATTAAGAGAGATGGAGGTACTTTAACCTATGTTAAAAGATAAAGTAGCAATAGTAACTGGTGGAACAAGAGGTATTGGAAGAGCAATCGCTTTAAAATTAGCTCATGAAGGAGCTAACATTGTTATAAATTATAGAAATTCTGATAAAGAAGCAGAAGAATTAAAAGCCATTTTAGAAGAAAAAGGAGTAAAAGTTCTTACTGTAAAATGTGATATAAGCAATTTTGAAGATTCTAAAAATTTTATTGACAAATGTAAAGAAGTATTTGGAAAGATAGATATACTTGTTAATAATGCAGGTATAACAAAGGATACTTTAATTATGAGAATGAAAGAAGAAGATTTTGATAGTGTGATAGATGTAAACTTAAAAGGTACATTTAATTGTGCAAAACATGCTTCTGCCATAATGTTGAAACAAAGGTTTGGTAAAATTATAAACATGACTTCTGTTGTAGGTATAGTTGGGAATGCTGGTCAAGTAAATTATGCAGCATCAAAAGCTGGTGTTATAGGATTAACTAAATCATTAGCTAAAGAATTAGGAAGCAGAGGAATAACTGTAAATGCTGTAGCACCTGGATTTATAAATACTGATATGACTGCTTCTTTATCTGAAAAAGTTAAAGAGGAAGCGTCTAAAAATATTCCTTTAAAAAGATTAGGAGAACCTGAAGATGTTGCTAACTTAGTAGGATTCTTAGCATCAGATGTAGCAAATTATATAACAGGTCAAGTCATAAATGTAGATGGCGGAATGGTAATGTAGGAGGAATTATTATTATGGAAAATAGAGTTGTTATAACGGGATTGGGAGCAATTACACCAACTGGAAATAATGTGAATGAATTTTGGGAAAATACTAAAAAAGGGGTTTGTGGAATTGATGAAATAACTTTATTTGATGCTAGTGATTATAAAGTTAAAATTGCAGGAGAAGTTAAAAATTTCAATGCAGAAGATTTTATAGATAAAAAGGAAGCTAAGCGTTTAGATAGATTTACTCATTTTGCTCTTGTGGCTACAGAAGAAGCAATGAAAGATGCTAAATTAGATTTAAATGATGAAAATGTAGATCCAAATAGAGTAGGAGTTATAGTTGGTTCAGGAATAGGAGGATATGGTACCTTAGAAGCACAATTTGATGTTTTATTAAAAAAAGGACCAAATAGGGTTTCACCCTTTGCAATTCCATCAGGAATAATAAACTTAGTCGCTGGAAATATTGCTATTAAGTATGGTGCAAAAGGTGTGTGTGAATCACTAGTTACTGCTTGTGCTACAGGGATAAGTTCTATAGGTGCAGCTTATAGAAGTATAAAGCATGGATATTCAGATATAGTTATATCTGGTGGATCAGAGGCTTCTATAACTAGAGCTGCTATTGCAGGATTTACTAATCTTAAAGCATTAAATACTAATAATAATCCTAAAAGAGCTTCAATACCTTTTGATAAAGAAAGATCTGGATTCGTTATGGGAGAGGGTGCTGGAATATTAATATTAGAAAGTTTAGAGAGCGCTAAGAAAAGAGGAGCTAGAATCTATGGAGAAATTATAGGATATGGTGCAACTTGTGATGCATATCATATAACTTCACCTGATCCAGAAGGTGATGGAGCTAAAAGAGCTATAGAAGAAGCTATAGAAGAAGGAAGAATAAATAAGGATGAAATTTCATATATAAATGCACATGGAACAAGTACTCCTTTAAATGATAAATTTGAAACTTTAGCTATTAAAGGATGTTTTGGTGAAAAAGCTTATGATATACCAGTTTCTTCAACAAAATCAATGACTGGTCATTTATTAGGGGCAGCTGGAGCTATAGAATCAGTAATATGTGTTAAGGCTTTAGAAGAAGGATTTATTCCACCAACAATAGGATATAAAGTTCCTGATGAAGAATGTGACTTAGATTATGTTGTAAATGAAGGTAGAGAAACAGAATTAAATTATGTAATCAATAATGCGTTAGGTTTTGGTGGTCATAATGCATCATTATTATTTAAAAAGTGGGATTAGGAGTTGAAATTATGAACCTTAATGAGATTAAAGAACTTATAGATAAAATCGATTCTTCTAATATTGCTTATTTTGAAGTTAAAGTAGATAATTCATATATAAAGATGGATAAATCACTAACTAGAAATTTAGTAAAAGAAAATAAAGCTTCAAATCTAGAAAGAACAGAAAAAATTGAAATATCAGAAGAAAAGAATGAATCAATTTCGAATACTGAAGAAGTTAAATCACAGTCTAAAGAAGATTTAGTTCATGATGAAGACTTATATTTAGTTACTTCACCTATGGTAGGCACATTCTATGAATCACCTGGAGTTGGAGAAAAGAGTTATGTTTCTATAGGAAGCAAAATTTCTTCAGGAGATGTTTTATGTATAGTTGAAGCTATGAAACTTATGAATGAAATTGAAAGTGAAGTATCTGGAGAAATTGTTGATATATTAGTTCAAAATGGAAATATGGTTGAATATGGTCAACCATTATTTAAAGTTAGGAGAGTATAATTATGATGAATATAAATGAGATTAAAGAAATACTTCCTCATAGATATCCTTTTTTACTTGTTGATAAAGTAGAAGAGATAACTGAAAGTAAAGTTATAGCATATAAGAATGTAACAATAAATGAACCTTTTTTTCAAGGACATTTTCCAGATTATCCAGTAATGCCAGGGGTTTTAATAGTTGAGGCTTTAGCTCAGGCTGGAGCTATAGCAATGTTAAACAAAGAAGAGTTTAAAGGAAAAACTCCTTTCTTTGCAGGAATAGATAAACTTAGATTTAAAAAGCAAGTTTTACCAGGTGATACTCTAAGACTTGAAGTTGAAATAATAAAACTTAGAGGAAGTATTGGATTTGGTAAAGCTACAGCTACTGTAGATGGAAAAATCGCTTGTTCTGGAGAAATTATGTTTGCAATAGGTTAGGTGATTTAATTATGTTTAAAAAGATATTAATAGCAAATAGAGGTGAAATAGCTGTTAGAATAATACGTGCTTGTAGAGAATTAGGAATTATTACTGTAGCTGTTTATTCTGAAATAGATAAAGATGCATTACATGTGCAGTTAGCTGATGAAGCAGTTTGTATAGGACCGTGGAATTCTAAAGAAAGTTACTTAAATATTCAAAATATATTAAGTGCTTGTGTTCTAACAGGTGCTGAAGCTATTCATCCAGGATTTGGTTTTTTATCTGAAAATCCAAGATTTGCCAAAATGTGCGAAGAGTGTAATATTGAGTTTATTGGTCCTAACTGGAGAGCTATAGAACTTATGGGAAATAAAGCTATGGCAAGAGAAATAATGAAAAAGGCTGATGTTCCTGTTGTACCTGGATATGAAGGTGAAATTGATAGTCCAGAGTTTGCTTTAAAAATAGCTAAAAAAATAGGATTTCCTGTAATAGTAAAGGCTTCTGCAGGTGGTGGTGGAAAAGGAATAAGAATAGTTTATAAAGAAGAAGATTTTATTCAAAGTTACAATACAGCCAAGTCAGAGGCTCAAGCAAACTTTGATGATGATAAAATTTACATTGAGAGATTTGTTGAAAAGCCTAAACATATAGAAGTTCAATTATTATGCGATAAACAAGGAAATGCCATTCACCTTTTTGAGAGAGATTGTTCAGCTCAAAGAAAAAATCAAAAAGTTTTAGAAGAAGCTCCTTCATCAATTTTGAATGATGAGCAAAGGGATAAACTTGGTAAGATTGCAGTTAGAGCAGCTAAAGCTGTAAACTATAGCAATGTTGGGACAATTGAATTTTTATTAGATAAAAATGGTCAATTTTATTTTATGGAAATGAACACAAGAATACAAGTTGAACATCCTATAACTGAAATGATAACAGGTATTGATCTTGTTAAAGAACAAATAAAGGTTGCATCTGGTAAGGAATTAGAAATAACTCAAGATGATTTAAAGATAAATGGTCACTCCATAGAATGTAGAATAAATGCTGAAGATCCAAGTAAAAACTTTATGCCATGTCCTGGTTTAATAAAGGAAATTAATTTTCCAGGTGGATTTGGAGTTCGTTTAGATACAGCAATTTATTCTGGATATAAGATACCCCATTGTTATGATTCAATGATAGGTAAGCTAATAGTTCATGGTAAAGATAGAGAAGAAGCAATTTCTAAAATGAAAAGGGCTTTAGATGAATTTGCTATTGATGGTATAACAAGTAACATAGACTATCACTTTTTAATATTAGATCATGAAGATTTTAAAAATGGTACTTATAATACTTCATTTTTATCTGAAAAGTTGGTGAATAAGTATGATTAAGAATTTATTAAACAAAAGAAAGTATATAACTGTTAGTTCAGTTGAATTAAATGATACTGAATTAAATGAAGATGAAAAACCAAATATACCATCTGGTATGTGGAGTAAGTGTGAAAAGTGTGCAAAAATATTATATACTGAAGATTTAAAAGAAAATTTTAATGTGTGTCCTAATTGTGGTCATCATTTCAAACTAGGAGCATATGAAAGAATTAAATATTTAACAGATGAAAATAGTTTTGTTGAGTTTGACAAAAAAATGGTTGGAAAAAACCCATTAGACTTTAAAGGATATGAAGAGAAGATTAAAGGATATCAAAAGAAA
Source organism: Clostridium sp. (assembly GCF_029258205.1). Taxonomy (GTDB): domain Bacteria; phylum Bacillota; class Clostridia; order Clostridiales; family Clostridiaceae; genus Sarcina. The sequence continues at coordinate 32,995 of NZ_JARHZJ010000023.1, read as the reverse complement.
AGTCATGTTATTGAAGGAGTTGTGACAGGAGAAGCTTATATTGCTCAGAGAAAAGTAGTTCTTTGTGTAATGGATTCTAATTTTATGATGGGAAGTATGGGAACTGCTGTTGGTGAAAAGATTACTAGAGCCATTGAATATGCAACTAAAAATAGACTTCCTTTAATAATATTTACTTGCTCTGGAGGAGCAAGAATGCAAGAGGGGATATACTCTCTTATGCAAATGGCAAAGGTTAGTGGTGCAATTTATAAACATGGTCAAGAGAACTTATTATATATTACAGTATTAACAAATCCTACTACTGGTGGGGTAACTGCTAGCTTTGCCATGGAAGGCGATATCATATTAAGTGAGCCAGGGTGTTTAGTTGGTTTTGCAGGCAGACGGGTAATAGAGGGAACTATTAATGAAAAATTGCCTGATGATTTCCAAACTGCAGAATTTTTATTAGAAAAAGGATTTATAGATAAGATAGTACAAAGAAAAGATTTAAAACAAATAATAACTTCTCTTTTAAGAATGCATGAGGTGGATTATGAGTAGAGAACTAATAAGAACAGCAGATGCATGGAATAAAGTAAAAATAGCTAGAGATCCTAATCGTCCTAATGCAAAATTTTATATAAATGAAATATTTGATGAGTTTATAGAGTTACATGGAGATAGAAATTTTGGGGATGATAAAGCAATAATAGGAGGAATATCTCTTTTAAATAATCTAAGTTTTACTGTTATAGGTATATGTAAGGGTGAAAATACAAAGGAAAATATAAAAAGAAACTTTGGTATGCCTCATCCAGAAGGATATAGAAAAGCATTAAGACTTATGAAACAAGCAGAAAAATTTAGAAGACCTGTCATTTGTTTTGTTGATACTCCAGGAGCTTTTTGTGGTATAGGAGCAGAGGAGAGAGGTCAAGGTCAAGCTATAGCACAAAACTTAGTTGAACTTATGGGATTAAAGGTTCCTATAATATCAATAGTTATTGGAGAAGGTGGAAGTGGAGGAGCTTTAGCCTTAGCTGTTGCAGATAATGTATTTATGTTAGAACATTCTATCTATTCTATATTATCTCCAGAAGGATTTGCATCTATATTGTGGAAGGATTCATCTAGAGCTGAAGAAGCTGCTAATGTGATGAAAATAACGGCTCAGGATTTAAAAAACTTTAATATAATAGATAAAATAATAAAAGAACCTAGGGGAGGAGCACATAAAAATCCAAGTAAAATGGCTCAAAATATTAAAAAGACAATTTTAGAAACCTTAGGTGAAATAAAAGGTACAGATTTAGACACCTTGTTAGAGAAAAGATACAATAAATATAGAAATATAGAAAATAATCTATAATTATATAAAATAAAACACATGAGTTTTTAAGCTCATGTGTTTTTTATTAAAATTAACTCTTCTTAAAATTAATATTTACTTAAAGAGCGAGTTAAAATTTAGTTTGTAAGCATTTTTATTAGTATATCTATTATCGACTTGTTTTTTCTTAATGCATCTACATAATCAGCAACGTGAAGTTTATAATACTCTTTGCCTTGATCTGTTATTCTATACATCTTTTTTGTTCTTTTATTTATAAAGTCATCCCCTATCCAATAACTTGTAACTAATCCCTTTTGTTCTAAGCTATAAAGTGTATCATAAATTGTACTAGATGAGACTGGGAATGGAAGAGGAGCACTAGAAAATTCATCTCTAAAAGCTTCTAAAACTTTATTGCCAAAAATTTCATGACCCTTTGAAAGTTCTTTTAATACATAAAAAGAATATAATTGTTTTGCATTTATAATATTTCTTGGTGCAACCATACGAGTTCTTCTATCCAAAAAACTTCACCTCCAATTTTACATTTTATATTATAAGTATAACTCAATTTATTCCAAAAAGTAATTAACAATTTGTGATTTCTTGAATATACTGTACTATACAAAAGAAATGAGGTGGGCTATTATGTCAAGAAAATGTTGTTGCTCATGCAATTGTTGTAGAAGAAATTACTGTGGATGCAGATGCGGAAATAATTGTGGAGGATTTGGCAATTGTGGAGGCTTTGGAAACTGTGGTGGATTCAACAATTGCGGAGGCTTTGGCAATTGTGGATTTGGAAATTGTGGAGGATTTCCTTTACTTTGGCTTCTTCTATTAGGATGTGGTGGTTTTGGAAACTGTGGCGGAGGCTGGTTTTAATTAGTATCTAATTTAGAATATAGATTAGTTGAATAAGATAGGAGAAAATCTCCTATCTTATAATTTTTCATAAGTTTCTTTTAATAATAAGGCGTCTTTTTCTAAAAGAGGACTTTCACATATTATGCATCCTTTTACTTTATAATCTTTAAGTGCCCTTAAGCATTCAATAAAGTTAAAATCACTTTCTAAAAAAGGTAAGTGGTTTCTTTCTCCTTTATCTGTATAGTGAATTCCAGACATATGAATATGTAAATCTTCTAAGGCTTCATTTCCTAAATTATCTTTTATATATTCTAAAATTTCAGTAAAATCTTTATATTCTTTTAAAGCACCAATTCCTCTAGCATGTATATGAGAAAAATCAATACATAGTTTACAAGATGGTACCTCTTTACATATATCAACTAATTCTTTTAGGTTTCCGAATTGAGTTCCTTTACCTGTAGTTTCTAATCTATAGTCTACACCTTCATAAGGTAGTTTCTTTAAGTTTCTCTTTATTTCTTCTAAAGTCTCTTCTTTTGAAGATTTTAAATAAAATCCTGGATGGAATACTAAGCTTCTACCTCCAACACTTTTTAATGCTTCTGCACCTTTAAGTATTCTTTCAATAGATTTATCTTTCTTTTCATCTTCTTCAGCATTTAAATTTATAAAATAAGAACCATGAGCTGAAAGATAAAAATCATTTTTCTCTTTAGCTTCTATTATTTTATCTCTGTTTTTATCTGTAACATTAACTGATCTAACAAAAGGAAGCTCCATAGCTTCTAATCCTATTTTTTTTAAGTATTGAATTCCTGTTGCGTAGTTGAATTTCTGACCTTCTTCACCTATTGGTAAACCTGAAATTCCAAATAAAAGTTTTTTCATGTTATCACCTCTTATTAAAGTATAGCAAAACACTAGGAATTATTCAACGGAAAGAAACTATTATTTAATATGAATTACAATCTATTAAAATTGTTAATTTATAGATGTTTTTTTCACTTTTTTTCTGAAAAAATGCAATTGTTTGAAATAAATATTGCATTTTTTTCTTTAGTTATTTAAAATTATTAATAGAAACTATCATATGGAGTGTGAAAAATGGAAGAAAGATTGCAAAAATACATGGCAAGGTGTGGAGTCGCATCAAGAAGAAAATGTGAAGAAATAATTTGCAGTGGAAAAGTAAAGGTTAATGACATTGTTATTGATTCTCTTGGAACTAAGGTGAATCCATCAATGGATGTTGTTAGCGTTAATAATAAAGTAATAAGACCAGAAGAAAATAAAGTGTACATAATGTTAAATAAGCCTGAAGGATATGTTACAACAAATAAAGATGAAAAAAATAGAAAGACTATATTAGATATAGTAAAGGTTAATGAAAGAATATATCCTATAGGACGTCTTGACTATGACAGTTCAGGTTTACTTTTATTAACTAATGATGGAGATGTATATAATAAAATAATACATCCAAGAGTTAATTTAAATAAAGAATATACTGCCTTAGTAAAAGGGATTTTTACAGAGGAAGAAATGAATAATTTTAGAAAAGGCGTAGATATAGGAGATTATAAAACAGCAGAATGTGATATAAAATTATTAGAAAAATACACAAATAGCTGTAAAATTAAGATAATCATTCATGAAGGCAAAAATAGACAGATAAGAAGAATGTGTGCTGCTTTTAATCATGAAGTTGTTTCTTTAAAAAGAGAAGCTATTGGAAACTTGACTTTAAAGAATTTAAAGAAAGGAGAATGGAGATATTTAAGTAGTTCGGAAGAGAATTATATAAAATCTCTATAGTAATTATGTTTAAGTATGTATCCGATGTAAGTAATATATATCATAATATAATAACTTCTTTCATAGAACATAATAATATAGCAATAGATGCTACATTAGGAAATGGTCATGATTGTGATTTTTTAAGTAAATTATTTAAAAAGGTGTACGCCTTTGATATACAAGAAGAAGCAGTAAATTCATATAAATTAAAGAACAAAGAAAATGTTGAAGTTATTTTAGATTCACATGAAAACTTTGAAACTTACATAAAAGAAGAAAATGTTGATTGTATAGTTTATAATTTAGGATATCTTCCTGGTAATAATAAGGAAGTAACTACGGTTGCACATAGTACTTTAAAAAGTATAGAAATAGGATTAGATTTATTAGGTGATAATGGGTTAATGATAATAGCACTTTATAGTGGGCATACGGAAGGTAAAATAGAAAAAGATGCTGTACTTGAGTTTACAAGCAAATTACCTAAAAATAAATATGGTGTTTTACACACAAAATTTACAAATAGAGCTAAGAGTGCACCTTCTTTAGTTGTTATTGAAAAGAAATTTAAATAAGATTTAAGTAAGTATAGAGAGGATTTTTAAAATGGAAAGTAAAGATTTAATGAGATTAATTCAAGTTAAGTTTTCAAAGCTTAGTAAAGGACAAAAGCTTATAGCTGAATATATATTAAAGAATTATGATAAGGCCGCATTTATGACTGCTGCTAAATTAGGAAATAATGTTGGAGTAAGTGAATCTACAGTAGTTAGATTTGCTACAGAACTTGGTTTCTCAGGATATCCAAAGTTACAAAAAGCACTTCAAGAATTAATAAAGAATAAATTAACATGTGTCCAAAGATTAGAATTATCTAATGACTTTATAAGTGAAGAAAATGCTTTAAAAGGCGTTTTAAAAGCTGATATAGAAAATATAAGATCAACATTAGAAAAGATAAATCATAAAACTTTTGATGAAGTAGTAAAAGAAATATTCAAAGCTAAAAGAATATATATAATAGGACTTAGAAGTTCTACTGCTCTTGCAGAATTTTTAGGATTTTACTTAAATTTAATATTAGATAATGTAAGAATAATTTCAAATGGAATAAGCGATACTTTTGAACAAATGCTCAACTTAGGGGAAGGTGACTTGGTTATAGGTATAGGTTTCCCAAGATATGCATTAAAAACAATAGATGCTTTGGAATTTGCTAAAACTAGAAATGCTAAAATAGTTTCTATTACAGATAGCTTAATTTCTCCTTTAGCATCTCAATCTGATCATACACTTATAGCTCAAAGTAATATGGCTTCATTTGTAGATTCGTTAGTTGCACCTTTAAGTGTAATAAATGCATTAATTATAGCTGTTGGTATAAGAGAAAAAGATAAGATAACATCAACATTTAGTGAGTTGGAAAAAATATGGAAAGATTATAATGTTTATTCATATAACAAAAATAATATAGAACCTTAAGAAAAAGCTGTGTAAAGGTATAAAGAAAATATAAATTATTTTAACATAGAGTATAAATTTTATTCTATTATATTATATAATTTATAAGCTTCATAAAACATATCTTTATATAGCTTAATTTTTCGAAATTATATAGAATATTAAAGAAATGCATTTGTTGACAAATGCATTTAATAAAGTTTATTATTAGTTTGATTCAATTAAATTAAGGAGCTGATAAATTGGCTAAAGTAATAGTTATAGGCGCTGGTCCAGCAGGGATGATGGCAGCAATATCTGCAGCAGAAAATCATGAAGTTATTCTTTTAGAAGGTAATGAAAGAATAGGAAAAAAGCTGTTTATTACTGGTAAAGGTAGATGTAATGTAACAAATGCAAAGGATATAAGTGAATTTTTTGATTTCATACCAGGAAATCCACATTTTTTATATAGTGCATTATACACTTATACTAATATTGATGTAATGAACTTTTTTGAAAATGCTGGAGTTAAATTAAAGGTAGAAAGAGGATCAAGAGTTTTTCCAAATTCAGATAAATCTTCAGATATAATAAGTGGATTATCAAAGGTATTAAATGAATCAGGAGTAAACTTAAGATTACATAGTAAAGTTAAAGATGTTATTTTCAATAATAACAAAATAGAAGCTGTTATTTTAGAAAATGGTTCAAAAGTTAAAGGTGACTATTTTATAATAACAACCGGTGGTAAGTCATATCCTCTTACTGGATCAACAGGAATAGGATTTGATTTAGCTAAAAAAATGGGTCACTCTATAGTAGAACCAAAACCATCCTTAGTACCTATAGAAATAGAAGAGTCATGGGTTCGTGAATTACAGGGCCTATCTCTTAGAAATATAGAGCTTAAAATAAAGAATAAAAAAAATTCTAAGGTAGTTTATAGTGGGCAGGGAGAGATGCTATTTACTCACTTTGGAATATCAGGACCTCTTGTTTTAAGTGGTAGTAGATTCATAAAAGATGGTGAGAAATTTGAAATTTCTCTAGATTTAAAGCCTGCCTTAGAAGAAAAACAGTTAGATTTAAGAATTCAAAAGGACTTTAAAAAGAATTTAAATAAAGATTTTAAAAATTCTTTAGATGAACTTCTTCCAAAGAAACTTATACCTGTTATTATAGAGTTATCTGGAATAAATGAAAATAAAAAGGTTAACTCTATAACAAAGGAAGAGAGAAGAACATTATTAAATCTATTAAAGAATTTAACTTTTACTGTAAAAGGTTTAAGAGATATAGCAGAAGCTATTGTTACTGCTGGAGGAGTTTCAACTAAAGAAATAGACCCTTCAACAATGCAATCAAAAATTGTAGATAATCTTTATTTTGCAGGAGAAGTTATAGATGTAGATGCTTTTACAGGTGGATATAATGTTCAAATAGCCTTATCAACAGGATATTTAGCAGGAAAATCAATTTAGTTTTTAAATTATAGTTACTATAAAGTTAATAAAAATTTTAGTTAGTTTAATAGGATTTTTATAGTAAACTTATAAAGAGTATAAAATTTACAATGTTTTTATGAGAAAGGACTTAATGATTATGAATAAACTAATTACAGTTGCTATTGATGGACCAGCAGGAGCTGGAAAAAGTACTATTGCTAAAATAATAGGAGAAAAATTTAATTTAATGTATATAAACACAGGATCTATGTATAGAGCTGTTACTTTAAAAGCCTTAGAAAATAATATTTCAGCTGAAGAAGTTGATAAATTATTAGAGATGATAGATGGAATGGATATGCATTTTGAAAATGATGAGCTTATACTAAATGGAGAAAATATAAACTCATTAATAACTATGCCTAACATAAGCAAAAATGTTTCAGCTTATGCTTCAATAAGAGAAGTAAGAGAAAGATTAGTTAATCTTATGAGAAAAATGGCCTTAAAATATAGCGTAATAATGGATGGAAGAGACATTGGAACAGTTGTATTAAAAGATGCTAATTTCAAGTTTTTCTTAACTGCTAGCCCAGAAGAAAGAGCAGATAGAAGATACAAAGAGCTTATGGAAAAGGGTATAGAAGTTAATTATGATGAAATATTACAAGACATAATAAAAAGAGATTACCTAGATTCTAATAGAGAAGTAGATCCTCTAAGAAAAGCTGAGGATGCCATTGAAATTGATACTACTGGCATAGATATAATGGGAGTAGTTGAAAAGATATCTAGTTATATGGAGAAATAATATGGAAAGAAAAGTAATTTTAGCTGAAAATGCTGGTTTTTGCTTTGGAGTAAAAAGAGCAGTTGACGAAGCTATAAAATATCAAAAAGAATTTGGAAAGAAAATATATACTTTAGGCCCACTTATTCATAATAATGATGTTGTTAATTATTTAGAGGATAATAATATATTTGCAATTGAACTTTCAGATGCGGATTCTTTAAACAAGGGAGATGTTGTACTTATAAGATCTCATGGAGTTAAAGAAAGTGTAATAAAGGATTTAACAGATAAGGGTTTGGTAGTTAAAAATGCAACTTGTCCATATGTAACTAATATTCAACTAAAAGTTAAAAAATGTTATGAACAAGGGTATAAGATAATAATTGTTGGAGATGAGAATCACCCAGAAGTTATTGGAATTAATGGGTGGTGCAATGATTCTGCCATAATAACAAATGGAAAAACAGATCTTGAAAATATTCCAGCAAAGGTTTGTGTAGTTTCACAAACTACTGAGAAAAAAGAAACTTGGAACAAGGTTTTAAGTGAAATAGTAAGAGAAAGTAAAGAAATAGTTGCTTTCAACACTATTTGTTCAGCTACTGATGTTAGACAAAAAAGTGTGCAAGAACTTTCAAAAGAGGCTGATTTAGTTTTTGTTATAGGTGGAAAAAATAGTTCTAATACAACAAAACTATATGAAATATGCAAAAAGGAATGTCCAAAGAGCTATCATATAGAAAATGTTAAAGAGCTAGATGAAAGCTTATTAAAAGATGAAAATGTTAAAACTATAGGAATTACTGCTGGAGCATCAACTCCAGATTGGATAATAAATGAAGTAATTTCTAAGATTAAAGAATTATAATTTTTAGATGTAATCCTGCAATTTAATTCATAATTATTTTGTGCTACTGGTATTAAACTGGGAATTGTTTTATACTATAATATATGACGAAGTTTTAGGAGTAGTAGTATGAATATAGTTAGATTTAATTTGTGGGATTATTTTAAATATGTAAAAATTTTAAATTTATCACTAAAAAGGCTATGTAGTAATTATTTTATCAAAGTAACTTATAAAGATGAGGTTTATATGCTTTGGGAAATAGATTATGTAGCAAATTTTGATGCATATATAAAAAAAATTACTAAGATAGGTAGCATGAGAAGTATTCCTGAAGAAAGTGATGTTTTTTCAGAGTTTAATATAAATAAATATATATATGAAACTGTAGAAGATGATGGAATTGATTTGAAAATGTATGGGTTTGAAAAGAGGGCTTCTAATATAATGTTGAAAATAGATGTTTCTAAGTTTAATAAAAAGAATAATGAAAACTTTACTTTTACAAATTTTATAAAAGGGAGAGATGAAAGTATTCGTTGTAAAGTACAAAATAAAATCTTTTATGAAGAAAATAGAATTCCACTAAAAACAAAAGATATTGTTTATGAATGTAATAGAAAAGCTTTTTTAGAAGATTTAGCATTTTTTGAGTTAAAAGATGACATTATAATTGGTTATGGTCAAATATTGCTTTTAAAGGATAAATACACTATTGCTAACTTTGGAATAATAGAAGAGTTTAGAGGTAAAGGATATGGTGAGGCTTTACTTATACACATATTAGATCAAGCTAAGATAAAAGGATTAAATGAAGTGTATATAAAAGTTAAGTCCGATAACATAAATGCTATAAATTTATATAAAAAGACTGGTTTTGAAGAGATTTCTGAAATAAGCATATATGAATTATTAGGATAAATTATATGAATAAAAATAAATTCTTAATAAAACTTACAAACCTATTCTTAGAGATTTTAAATATTTCTAAGAATAGGTTTGTAAGTTTATTATTAAGTTTATAAAAGAGATTCAGTTGGTACATAGGATACCTTAGTTTTGAATACACTATCTGTTAAATGGTTACTATAATAAGCACGATCACTTATTTCTATGTTAGTCTCTTCTTGATTTGATTGATTTTGTTCTAGTTCTTTTAAATCATACATGCTATTTACACCTCCTCTTTACTAGTATTAACAAGTTTAGAAAATCTTATTTAGAGGTTAATAAATATTTTAATATAGACAAATTTAGGGCATTATCATATAATAATTATTATTAATTAAAGAATGGAGTGCTTTTTTATGGAAAATAAAATTAGCTTAGTATATGAAAATGGAGAATTCACTATCTGCATAAATGATCAAGTAGTTACAGTTAATAAATATATGGATAACGCAATAGAGAAATTTACTCAGACAGTGCATAATAATGCTACGCCAAAATCAATTGAGTGGGAAAATATTGAAGATGATTTGAAAAAAATTAATTTAGAAGATTTAGAGATAAATAGTGAATTTAAAACATTAACTTACAAAGATATGAAGTATTTTTATAGTACAGATAAAATCTTTAATATGCATGGTGGAAGAATGCAACAATTATTAGGAGGATATCAATTATTCTCATTTGTAGTTAAGATGATTTATGAAAAATATTTAGAAGATTATTTAGAAGTTTTAGATTTTTGTGAAGAAATTTTAAGATGTAAGGTTACATATAGAACTCAAGGAAGTAACTTTATAGTTGCTAGTCCAGCTTTTAACTATGGCTCAGCATCATATGATTTTTCTAATTCTAAAGTTAATAAAGGAGCTTCAATAGAAAAAATGTCTTTTGAAGATTTCAAAAAATATATATTTGATATAATAAAATAACCTTTGGAATACCAAGGGTTATTTTTATTATATAGGATTCAGAATTAGATATTTAGTAAAATTATCTTTTTCCAAGTGTTTTTATTATGAATTAATATTAAATGGTGATAGCATGTTTTTCTAAAGATAACATTGCTTCAATTAAAACTATTCTTTCACAAAGCGGAGTATTAGAAAATGAAGTTTTAGAAGGAAAGAGAACAACTTGTAGATGCTGGATTGATTTAAAGTAATCTAAGTAAATGAGGATTATAACTTCATTCTACTAATAAATATATAAAAATATTAGATCAAAAAAGTTATCATACTTAACTTTGTCGACAGCTTGAGAGCACCTTACTTTAGATGCTCTTTTATTATATTTATGAAATTGTAAATTTACATAAAATATTTAATTTATAAGAAATCTTTAACTTATGTTAATCAAATTAATAATTAGAAAATTCTATCTTTTAATAAAAATAAAATTTATGCTATAATACAACAGATAACAATTTAAATTGGAGGAAATGACATGACATTAGAAAATAACATGGATAAAAAACTCTTCTGTATTTCTACATACGGATGCCAAATGAATGAAGAAGATTCAGAAAAATTATCAGGGATGTTAAAATCTCAAGGATATGAAAGAACTGAAAATAAAGAAGAGGCTTCTATTATAATCTTTAACACATGTTGTGTAAGAGAAAATGCTGAAAATAAAGTTTTCGGTAATCTTGGACAACTTAAACAATTAAAGAAGAAAAATCCTAACTTAGTAATAGCAATTTGTGGATGTATGATGCAACAAGTAGGTATGGCAGACAAAGTCTTAAAAACTTTCCCTTATGTTGACATAATATTTGGAACACATAATGCCCATAAATTCCCTGAATACTTAAATAGAGTACTTCAAGAAGGTGTTCAAGTTAAGGAAATATTAAACAAAGAAGAAGGAATCGTTGAAGGACTACCTATAGATAGAAAAAGTGATGTTAAAGCATTTGTTACTATCATGTATGGATGTAACAACTTCTGTACATACTGTATAGTTCCTTACGTTAGAGGAAGAGAAAGAAGTAGAAAATCTGATGATATCATAAAAGAAATAGAAGAATTAGTATCTCAAGGATATAAAGAAATAACTTTATTAGGTCAAAACGTAAACTCATACGGAAAAGGCTTAGAAGAAGATATAGACTTTGCTGGGCTTTTAAGAAAGGTTAATGAAGTTAAGGGATTAGAGAGAGTTAGATTTATGACTTCTCATCCTAAAGATTTAAGTGAAGATGTTATAAGGGCTATAAAAGAATGTGATAAGCTTTGTGAGCAAGTTCACTTGCCAGTTCAAAGTGGATCATCAAGAATATTAAAAGAGATGAATAGACACTATGATAGAGAGTATTACTTAGATTTAGTTAAGAAGATAAAATCAGAAATACCAGATGTTACTTTAACAACTGATATAATCATTGGATTCCCAGGAGAAACTGAAGAGGACTTCTTAGATACATTAAGCCTTTGTGAAGAAGTTGGATATGATTCAGCATTCACATTTATTTATTCAAGAAGAAATCATACTCCTGCTGACAAAATGGAAAATCAAATTCCAGATGATATAAAGCATGATAGATTTAATAGATTAGTTGAGGCTATAAATAAAAAGGTTATAATAAAGAACAAAGAATATGAAGGTAAGATAGTTGAAGTTCTTGTTGAGGGTCCAAGTAAGAATGATGAAACTAAATTAACTGGAAGAACTAGAAATGGTAAATTAGTTAACTTTGCTGGTGATGAAAAGCTAGTAGGAGAATTAGTTAACTTAAAAATAGTTAGAGCACAACCATTCTCATTAATTGGTGAAATAGTAGAATAATTGAAAAGTGGGATATATCAAAAGTTATTTTGGTATATCCCACTTAATTTTTATAAATTAAAATAGTTCTTTTAATAATCATCTAATTGATTTCCAAATTTAGGATGAGCTATATTTAAAAGTGTCTTTGAATACTATTTTAAAGTTTTTCATCTTAGGTCTTCTATTAAATACTCAGTAATAATATAATGAATATCATTCCTATAGATTGTTACTATCAACTTGTCCTCCTATATAACTAAATTGATTTCCAGATATAGCTTCATAATTAACTCTATATATTAGGATTAACCGAATTATAATAATTAATAATTTTTAAAAATTCGTTATTAAGAAAATGTTTTTTTATTAAATTTATCTATGAATTTTTTCTTTTAACCTCAAAATGCAAGTTGTTTTTTAAAAAAATTGCATTTTTATTTTAAAAAAACTTGATTTAAATGTATTGTTGCAATATAATTAACTTGTAAATTTCATTTTATAATCAAAAAGGGGGACTTACTATGAATATACCTTGTTCCATGATGACTCAACATCCGGATAATGTAGAAACTTATGTTTCAATACAACAAGAACCAGCAGAAGCTATAAAGGGATTAACACCACAAGATAAAGGTGGTTTAGGGATAGAAGAAGTTATGATAGATTTTGAAGGAAAGTTAACACCTTACCATCAAACATCACAAATAGCATTAGGATTAATTTCAAATGGTATAATTCCAGGAAAAGATGTTAGATTAACTCCTAGAATACCTAATGCAAATAAAGAATCAGTATTTAGACAACTTATGAGTATAATGTCTATAATTGAAACTAATGTTCAATCAAAAGAATTAACAGGAGTTCCAGCAATTTCAGAGGTTGTTGTTCCTATGATTGAAACTGGGAAAGAAATTTCAGAGTTTCAAGATAGAGTAAACTCAGTAGTAGATATGGGGAATAAAAACTACAAAACTAAATTAGATTTAAATAGTGTTAGAATAATACCTCTAGTTGAAGATGTACCAGCACTAGTAAATATAGATAGAATATTAGATGAACATTATGAAATAGAAAAGAGTAAAGGACATGTTTTAAAAGATATTAGAATAATGATAGCAAGATCTGATACAGCTATGTCATATGGATTAATTTCAGGAGTTTTATCAGTTCTTATGGCAGTTGACGGAGCTTATAAATGGGGAGAAAAACATGGTGTAACTATAAGTCCAATTTTAGGTTGTGGATCACTTCCATTTAGAGGACATTTCTCAGAAGAAAATATAGATGAAATTCTTGCTACATATAGTGGAATTAAAACTTTCACATTCCAATCTGCCTTAAGATATGACCATGGTGAAGAAGCGACTAAGCATGCAGTTAATGAATTAAAATCAAAAATTTCAGAATCAAAACCTAGAAACTTCAGTGAAGAAGATAAAGATTTAATGAAAGAATTTATAGGAATCTGTTCAAAACATTATCTTCAAACATTCTTAAAGGTAATAGATACAGTTTCATTTGTATCTGACTTTATTCCTAAGAATAGAGATAGATTAACAAAGGCTAAAACTGGATTGGAATATAATAGAGAAGTAGCAAACTTAGACAACGTAGCAGATTTAGTTAAGGATGAAGTATTGAAACAAGAAATTCTTAGCATAGATAACTCAAAAGAATATGCAGTTCCAAGAGCTATATCATTTACTGGAGCTATGTACACATTAGGAATGCCACCTGAACTTATGGGAATGGGTAGAGCATTAAATGAAATAAAGACTAAATATGGCCAAAAAGGTATCGATAAACTTTTAGAAATATATCCAATCTTAAGAAAAGATTTAGCATTTGCTGCTAAATTTGCAAATGGAGGAGTTTCTAAGAAGATAATAAATGAAGAGGCTAGACAAGAATATAAGGAAGATATGAAATATGTAAATGAAATTCTTAATCTTGGATTAGATTATGACTTCTTAAACGAAAATGAATTCTATCATACTTTACTTAAGACTACTAAACCTATAATTATGCACTTAATGGGACTTGAGGAAAATGTAATGCGTAACAGCACAGAAGAACTTAAAATCCTAAATGAGTGGATAGTAAGAATGGGTAAAGTAAGAGGAAGTATAGGCTAAAAGGCTATTTAATATTTTGGATAACAAAAAAATACTTCTTTTTACTTAGAAAAAAAGATATATAAACATAAATTTAGACCAATAAATATGTTTAAAAAAGATACAAAAACATCTTTTGTTAATTGTAATTAAATTAACAGGAGGTGTTTTTTGTTATGGCAAGAATTCTTACTAAAAATAAAAATGAATTATTAGATATATTAGATATTTTTATGACAGATTGTAAATATAGAGATCTTAGAAGAGCGAGTATAAGACTATATGAAAGAAGCTTAAAGTTATTATTTAAGTTCCTTGAAGATGACTATAACATAATTTACGTAGAAGATGTAAAAGAAGAACATATAAGAAATTATATAAAATTTACAAAAGAACGTGGTAAATATAGCTACGTATCTAATGATAATATTCTAAATTCAAAATCTCCACAAAACAGAGGAGATTTTGGACAACCAGTTTCTTTGCGTACTTTAGATAATTATATAGGAACTATAAAGATGTTTTTTAATTGGTGCATAGACAATAAATATTTAAAACAAAATCCCACTAATAAAATAATAATATTTATTATATTTCAAAAAATTATGTATGCAAGGCTTTATTTCCTATACCATAAATTAAGTATAGGTTGAGTTGTTATGAACTATGCAACTTCTATAAATAATATAGTGGTTACATAGAGCCAATGCATAAAGTCTAGGGGGTATTACTGATTACTTTACTTATAAAGCAATATCCTTATTCGGGTACATCTGGCCGACGAATAAATTAGATGGGTAGTTAGGGAAACGCCACATTAGTGGGAGATTTAAGCCAATAATATACAAGCTATAGGGTAACGTTTTATAAGTTGGTAAAGGCTTAATTACAAGTAGAGTAGTAGAATGAGCGATACAAAGCGTATACAGTTTAGATAGTATCCTAGAATTATAATTTTCTAGGGTAAACTATATCACTTCGCATGTGTCAACGTTCCAGTTTAGTATTAACCTTTGGAACTTAAATGTAAATAGTTAATTAATGTTATATATTAAGTTAATTTAAGAAAAAGTTATTATATAATATAAATATAATAACTGGATAAGGAGTGAATATGCTTGGAGTATATAGGATATTGGAAATTGCCTAATACAACTAATGAAATTACAGGAGTATTAAAATATAAAGATGATATGATAGTCTTAGAATTATTAGGGAGTTTTGATAGTTTTAATTTAGATATAAATCATATGGGATATGACATAATTAACGGATTTACTCAAGATGGCAAAGACATTACTTTGTGCAATTGTTTTATTATTAACCAAAAAATAAGTTTCCCTGGAATAATAAAACAAACATTGAAAGTTAATAATGTGTTAATTGGAAAACAAATTTTAAGTATGGAAGATTTAAAAATAAGTAAAGTTATTGTAACATTTGACTATCTTAATAATTGGATTGAAGAATCAGAAGCAAAAATATTAAGAGAAGATTCTAAAATAACTTTTATATATGAAAAATTAAATAAGCACATATATAAATTAAAAAAGGAAAGTATAAATATATCTTTTGAAGGTAATATAAAATATGATCCATTTTTAACTGATTTGAATTATAATCAAAAGACTTTTGTAGAAATAATATTTGATGAATCAAAGAGCTATTTTGAGGCTATTAATGAAGTATATAATTTTAAGGATTTTATGGCTATGTGTATAGGAAAAAGAATTAATTATGTAGAGTTAAAAATGGAAACTGAAAAAAAGGAAATACTTGATATTATTAATAAAAAGAATTTAAATTTAAAAGCTAAAACTGAAAATTTTAGTGTAAAAAGGCCTTTAATAATGTACCAAGATATAAAAAATGATTTTGGAGTAGTCTATAGTAAATGGCTTGAATTACAAGAAAAATTACAACCTATAATTGATAAAATATTAGAATGTGATGAAAAAGAGAGAACTTTTGATACACAAATACATTTTATGAACATAATTACAGCTATCGAAGTGTTTTCAAGAAGGTTTATGAATAATTGTAAAGAGCCACAAGAAAATTATGAGAAAAAAATAAAATTTATTTTAGATTCTATTGAAAATCAAGAGTATAATAAATGGTTAGAAGACAAATTAAGATATGCTAATGAACCTACTTTATTTAAAAGATTAAAGAACATATTTAAAGAAACAAAGTTTTTAGTGGATATTTCTTCAAAATATAGAGAAACTATATCATTTAAAATTGTAGAACTAAGAAATTATTATACTCATTTTGGACAAGATAAAACAATACAATTAACTCCTATTGAACAATTTAGAATATATGAGTATTTAAAGCTAGTTCTAAAGATACTTATATTTAAGCAATTAAGTATAAACGTAGAAGAGATAATTATAAAAAATGAATCAAAATATAGAGAATTAAGAGCTATTAAAAATTTTAAAGAATGTTTTTCACTTTAATAATTATTATAAAAAATAATGTGAAAATTAATAGGAATATTGGACAAGTAGAGGTAGCTTCCTACTTGAGGTAAATTAGTTGAAATACTAATTACTAATGGATTATTGCCAAGATTATAGGTTAAAGTGGCTAGGCTCTAAATACAGAAGTATAAGAATAGTAATACAGTTATCCTGTTAAATTTTTTGCTTGACAGGATAACTATATATTTTTTAATAATAACCCAGAAGTTTAGAGATTTTAGATTTGAAAAATAAAATTATTTATTAAATATTAAAATTTTCAGTAAATAGTAATTTTTCTAAAGGTTTTTCATATTTATAAATTTCAAATATAGATACTTTAGTATCAGATTTAAGTGTACCAGTTTTTTCATTTTGTATTCCAACAAAAAAATTATTAGTATAATTGTTCTATATAAATTTATGTTTATTATACAAGCGGTAAATTTGTAAGAATTTTTTTATAGATAATTCTAATAGACTTTTTAGTTGCTCTTGTTTTAAACCTAAAGAATTTAATTTTAATACTTTTATATCAAATGTGAAGAATTTATTGATTGAGGTATCATTATAATTACATGCTAATAATTCTTTTAGAAGATTAGAATGTTTAAGTTTTAAATTTATTAAAAATGCATAGATATATGATATTGTTAATCTTTGGTAGTGTGTATAGTTAGTTTTTTTAGAATTAAAAATTTCTGAATTTAATAATAAGAGTTCTATAAAAGGTAGAGCTTTTTCTATATCTCTTAATGAGTAATTTTCTTCTTCAAAAATTTCTATAAGAATTGGTAGTAACATTTTTTTGTTAGAAAAATTTTTTAACAAAGAGTTTAATTTGATATCTATATAATCTCTTGTAGCAGAAGTAGATAATGTGTATTCTAAATCAAAAAATCGTCTTAGATAACCATCACTATCCATATGTTCCCCGTATATTGTTTTTATAGAGTGAGATAGTTGTTCTTTATCTAAAGAAATTACAAAAATATAATTTTTAAGATTAAACAAGTGCTTTATAGTTTCTAAAATTTGAATAGAATAAGTAGGTTTACATCTATCTAATTCATCTATAAAGATAATGATTTTTTTATCTATAATATTTTGATATTCAATTAAATTTTTTTTGAGTGCTTTTCTTGTATCATTTTGAATACTATGTTGTTTAAAAATAGATTCACCTATTTTAGAACTAAAATCACTTAATCCATTTTCTAGATTTTTATTCCACTCAACTAAATCTAATGCTCCACGAGTTAAATATTTTATAGCTAAAGTACCTGCCAATTTTCCTATATTTTTAAACTTCTCATTGTGCTTTTCAAAAAGTGATTTATCATCTTCTAAAGTTTTAGATATTGATTTATTGATTTGGAAAATTAAAGATAGTAAAGCGTCATTTGAATAATAACTTTCCCACGCATTAAAATATATAGTTTCAAAAGTATCTATATAATTAGAATCGCTTTTTAACATGTTAGTCCACTTATTAATAAAAGTAGTTTTACCAGTTCCTCAACTAGAATCTATAGCTAATACATTTAAATTTGATTTGTTTTTCATTATATTAGTTAGATTTATAGCTATTTGTTTTCTGTTAAGTAAATCATCTTTTTCAAAAGTTAGTTCTTCTAAATTTATTTCTTCCATATAATCACCTCAATATTTAATTATAAATGGTATAATATAACTTATAAAGGACAAATATGGATAAAAGGAGTAAAATAATAATGAATTTTAATGAAACTCTTATAATTACTTTAATCACAATTATTATTACCAATATTACTAATATAGTGTTATTTTTTATAAGAAATAAATACACAGAAAAAGTAAAATTATTTCTACATTAATTTTTTATATTAATTTGATACATAATCCAGTAAATTATTATGATATAGTAAATAATTCGAGAGTAATAGCTTGACAAATAAAAAATACATGATAGGATCATTATTACAAATAACGGAAACAAGGAAAAAATGAAAGTGGCAAAAAGTTGTCAACCTAGAAAGAGTAAGAGTAGACTTGGAAAATAAATATTAAAGAAATAAGAACAATAGGCAATAGCGCATATTTAAATAAGAAAGTTAATTTTAAAGCAATATTTAGTTAGAAAAAAACTTGTGAGGACGAAAGTTGGTTAAATATAAAAAATGCCAATAAATAATATTAATGAAAAACCAATAAATACTTAAATTTATAGAGTGATAAGATACTTCTTGTTAGTTAAATTTTTACTGATTAACAGAAGGTGTTTTTTGTTATTGAAATAGTATTAAAGAGGAAAATGAATTGTTAAAAACAAATATTAGTATAAACTTTACATAATATAAATAACTTGCTAATCTTAAATTAAGATTTTAATATTACAAGGAGAAATTAAATGAAAACAAGCACTATTAATTTTTTTAACTTTGTACTTTTTATATCTTTTTTATGTATTTTTATAAAAAGTTGTTTTATTTATAAGAGATTATTTTCAAAAACAGATTCGTACTATCTTGTTCCAATCACAAAAAAGGATATTCAAAAGCTTACATCATTTAAATTTTTATCTGCAATTATACAGCTAACAGTAGTTGCAGCTTTACAATTAATAGTATTTCTTTATACAAACAAAATTAATTTTTTAAATATATCATCTTTGTATTTTTTAATAGGTGTTTTTAACTTATCTATTTCCATAAATAAAGATTATATTTATAGAAATTTTAAATTAATAAAAAAGTCTAATATAGATTATTTTAATTTGGATTATAAAGAGCATATTGTAAAGATATACTTAAAAGATAAAAAGAAACCAATTGTAATAGCCTTTAAAAATGATTTATCTAATTTTGCAAAACTTTTAAATGAATTAGGATATGGAGAACTTTTGACTAGAAAAAACTTTTAATAGCTAATATAGATGTAAGTATTATAATTTATAAAATTAATCATAATAAGAGCTACATGTTATTTATGTGGCTTTTTCTTATGAAGAAAATGATTAATTGTAAACGAGGCTATTTTTGAAAAACTGTACTTGATTTGAAATATTGATAAAATAGTCTCATTTAAATATAAAGTTTAATTGCTAATAATTATTTTTTACTATATTATCTGTTTTAAAAGAATTATAAGATTCTTTAATTATATTATCAAATTGTTTTTTATTTTCTTTTTCAGGTTGTTTAGGTTTTTCTTTTACTTCCGGTTTGTTAGTATCAGCATCTTCACAAGTTTGTTTAGTAGTTTTGTTTGGTTGTTTAGCATTATTGCATCCAACAAAAGAAGATATGGTTATTATAAATATTAAAGTTAATATTAGTATTTTTTCACTATATTACCTCCTTATCTTATTAACTAAATCTTAGCATTTATTAAATAAAAAAACAAAAAAATAAGACCTAGCCTTATATAAGACTAGATTCTAGTTGGGTTATTCTTAGTATGATATGTGTTTTATAATATCATTTAAATTTAAAATAAATGTTTTCTTGTGAATAATTGTAATTTTTTATTTGTAAATTATTAAGTAAGTGAAAATTTTAAATAGTTATTATTTATATTTTTTAAAAATATATTATAATTTAAGTGATTATTTTATAATTAGATTTAAATATTAGCAAATTAATAAAATTTTTATTGTAGATTATTGAAATCGATTATCATCAACTTTACAATGTTCTTAAAATATGTTAAATTTAAATCGATAAAGATTTTCAACTAAGAAATAGGGGGTATACTATATGTTTAAACAATGGGAAGGCTTTAAAGAAGGAGTATGGCAAAAAGAAATAGATGTTAGAAACTTCATTCAAAAGAACTATACTGCATATGAAGGAGACAAAAGTTTCTTAGAAGGAAAAACAAAAAGAACTGATGCAGTTTTAGAAAAAGCTCAAAAGTTAATAATAGAAGAAATTGAAAAAGGTATTATAGATGTTGCTACAGATAGAGTATCTGGAATAGATAACTATGAGCCAGGATATTTAGATAAGGATAACGAAGTTATAGTTGGTTTCCAAACAGACGCACCACTTAAAAGAATAGTTAATCCTTTTGGTGGAATGAGAATGGTTGAAAGTTCTTTAAAAGAATATGGCTATGAATTAGATGGTGATATAAGAGAACATTTCAATGCTTATAGAAAAACTCATAACCAAGGTGTATTTGATGCATATTCAGCTGAAACAAGAGCTGCAAGATCTGCTGGTCTTTTAACTGGTCTTCCAGATGCTTATGGTAGAGGAAGAATAATAGGTGACTATAGAAGAATTGCCCTTTATGGTATAGATTATTTAATAGAAGAAAAGAAAAAAGATTATGCTAAGATATCATTTGAAAGCGAAGGATCAGTAGAAGAATATATCCAATTAAGAGAAAATGTTTCAGAGCAAATAATAGCTTTAGAGGCGATAAAATCAATGGCGGCAAGATATGGATTTGATATATCTAAACCGGCTGCAAATGCTAAGGAAGCGGTTCAATTTTTATACTTTGGATATTTAGCTGCAGTTAAAGAAAATAATGGAGCTGCAATGTCTCTAGGAAGAACTTCTACTTTCTTAGATATTTTCATAGAAAGAGATCTTAAGGCAGGAACTTTAACTGAGTTAGAAGCTCAAGAATTAATAGATCAATTTATAATAAAATTAAGATTAGTTAGACACTTAAGAACTCCTGAGTATAATGATTTATTTGCTGGAGATCCAACTTGGGTAACAGAAGGTATTGGAGGTATGGGTGTAAATGGTAAACCATTAGTAACTAAAAACTCATTTAGATATCTTCAAACTTTAATTAACTTAGGACCTGCTCCAGAACCAAATATGACAGTTTTATGGTCAGATAGATTACCAGAAGGATTCAAAAAATTCTGTGCTGAGGTATCAATTAAAACTGACTCAATTCAATACGAGAATGATGAATTAATGAGACCTATATACGGAGATGATTACTCAATAGCTTGTTGTGTATCAGCAATGAAAATTGGTAAGCAAATGCAATTCTTCGGCGCTAGAACTAACTTAGCTAAAGCTTTACTTTACACTATAAACGGTGGTGTTGATGAAAAATCAGGTAAAGTTGTTATTAAAGGTTTAGAACCAATAACAGATGAAGTTTTAGATTACGATAAATTAAGAGCTAATTATGATAAAGTTTTAGAATACATTGCTAAGCTTTATGTAGATACAATGAATGTTATCCATTACATGCATGATAAATATGCTTATGAAGCTGGACAAATGGCTTTACATGATACTCATGTAGAAAGATTAATGGCCTTTGGGGTAGCTGGGTTATCAGTTGTTGCTGACTCATTAAGTGCAGTTAGATTTGCTAAAGTTAAGCCTATAAGAGAAAATGGAATAGCTGTAGACTTTGAAATTGAAGGTGACTTCCCTAAATACGGAAATGATGATGACAGAGTTGATGATTTAGCTGTAGAAATAGTTAGAAAGTTCTCAAGTGAACTTAAGAAACATCCATTATATAGAGGTGCTAAGCACACTTTATCAATTTTAACTATTACTTCAAATGTAGTTTATGGTAAGAAAACAGGTTCAACTCCAGATGGAAGAAAAGCAGGTGAAGCATTTGCTCCAGGAGCTAACCCAATGCATGGAAGAGATAACAGTGGAGCTTTAGCTAGCTTAAACTCAGTTGCTAAAATTCCATACTGTGAAGTTTGTGAAGATGGTGTATCAAACACATTCTCAATTGTTCCAGATGCTTTAGGAAAAGAAGAAGATTCTAGAATAGATAACTTAGTTGCTATTATGGATGGTTACTTTAAACAAGGAGCTCACCATCTAAATGTTAATGTGTTTAACAGAGAAACTTTAATGGATGCTATGGAGCACCCTGAAAAGTATCCAACATTAACAATCAGAGTATCAGGTTATGCTGTTAATTTCAACAGATTAACTAGAAGTCAACAATTAGAGGTTATAAGCAGAACATTCCACGATTCTCTATAATCTTATATAATAAGAGTGTATAAAGTGAAAGCTTTATACACTCTTTTTTGAAATGTTTACTGTAAGGAGGACAGCATTATGGTTAAAGGAAGAATTCATTCATTAGAAACTATGGGGTTAGTAGATGGACCTGGTATAAGATTTGTAGTTTTTATGCAAGGATGTGGAATAAGATGTGCTTTTTGTCATAATCCAGACACTTGGTGCACAGAAGGTGGCACTGAATATACTCCAGAGGAGCTTATAAATAAAATAAAAAGATTTAAAACATATTTTGATGCATCAGGTGGTGGTGTTACTTTCTCAGGTGGAGAGCCTCTTCTTCAACCAGAATTTTTACTAGAATGTTTAAAATTATGTAAAAATGAAGGGATACATACCACATTAGATACTGCAGGTGTTGGATTAGGAAACTATGAAGAAATTCTTAAATATGTTGACCTTATACTATTTGATGTAAAGGAAACTGATTCTAAAAAATATAAGAGTTTAGTAGGGATTCAAATAGATAAATCCTTAAAATTTTTAAAGGTAGTTCAGTCTATGAACAAAAAAATGTGGATAAGACATGTTGTAGTTCCTGGGTATACAGATAATAAGGAAGATTTAATGAGAATTAAAAACTTTGTAGATGGTCTTAATAATGTAGAAAAGGTTGAACTTTTACCTTATCATGTTTTAGGTGTAAATAAATATGAAGGACTTAATATTCCATATAGATTAGAGGGAGTTCCACCTTTAGATAAAAAATGGTTAAAAGAACTTGAAAAAGAAATATTTAATTAATATAATTATTTAGACAAAAACTAAAGTCTAATTTTAGGCTTTAGTTTTTTCTTACATAAAAAATATGTTAGAATAATTAGTATGACATAATTAACATTAAAAAATAAAGCTATATTTTATTAACTTTTTAAAGAAAAGTTTTTAGGTTTTAATAATTAAATGAAAAGAATTTATATTTAATTATTATTCATTATTATATTTTAGAAAAATATTATGAATTTTAGCATATAGAAATGATGGAGGTACTAAAAATGGCTTTAACGCCTATGATGCGTCAGTATTTTGAAATAAAAGAAAACTATAAGGATTGTATTCTCTTTTTTAGACTTGGAGATTTCTATGAGATGTTCTTTGAGGATGCAGAAATAGCTGCAAGAGAATTAGAATTAGTTCTTACTGGAAGAGATTGTGGCTTAGAAAAAAGAGCACCTATGTGTGGAATTCCATTCCATGCATCTAACTCATATATAGGAAGATTAGTAGCTAAGGGATATAAAGTTGCTATTTGTGAACAAGTTGAAGATCCTAAAGTAGCTAAGGGAATTGTTAAAAGGGATGTTATAAAGGTTATAACTCCTGGAACATATACAGATTCTTCTTTTGTTGAGGAAACAAAAAATAATTATATAATGACTATATATACAGACTTAGATAGAAATAGATGTTCATTAGCTATAACAGATATTTCTACTGGAGATTTTTTAGCTACAGAAGGAGAATTAGAAAAGGGAGTTATTTTAGATGAAATATCTAAGTTTAATCCTAAAGAAATAATACTTCTAGATTCTTTAGATCAAGAACTTATAAGAGATATAACACTAACTACTTCAGCCTTAATAAGCAGAAAACCTGTAGAATATTTTGAAGAAAACTTTCAGAAAGTATTAAATAATCAATTTGGAGAAAAATCAAATTCTTTAAGTTTAATTGTTAAAAAATCAAGTAATGCTTTAGTTAAATACATACTAGATACTCAAAAAATAAGTTTAACTAATATAAATGATATAGAAGTATATAGTTTGGTTGATTTTATGACTATAGATTTAAGTTCTAGAAGAAACTTAGAGCTTACAGAGAATTTAAGAGAAAAAAGCAAGAAAGGTTCTCTTCTTTGGGTATTAGATAAAACAGAAACTTCTATGGGAAGTAGAATGCTTAGAAGATGGATTGAAGAACCTCTTGTTAATAAGGAAAAGATAACTTTAAGATTAAATGCTGTTTCTGAATTATTTAATGATCTTTCTTTAAATGATTCTCTTAAAGAAGCTTTACATGATATTTATGATATAGAAAGAATATTAGGTAAAATTTCAAATAAAAATGCTAATGCTAAGGATTTAATAGCATTAAAAACATCTATAGGTAAAATTCCTAATGTAAAAAGAATTATAGAAAATTGCACCTCAAATCTTCTAAAGAATTATCATGATAATTTAGATGATTTAAGAGATATTTATGATCTTTTAGAAAAATCCATAAAAGAAGATCCATCTCTAACATTAAAGGATGGCGATTTAATAAAGGATGGATTTAACGGTGAAATAGATGAATTAAGACTTGCTAAGACTAACGGTAAGGATTGGATATCTAGCTTAGAAAATAGAGAAAGAGAGTTTACTGGCATAAAGTCTTTAAAGGTAGGATTTAATAAGGTATTTGGTTATTATATAGAAATATCTAAGGCTAATTACAGTTCTGTTCCTGAAGGAAGATATATAAGAAAGCAAACTCTAGCTAATGCAGAGAGATTTATTACTCCAGAACTTAAGGAAATAGAAGAAAAACTTTTAGGAGCTAGTGAAAAACTTTGTTCTTTAGAATATGATATTTTCCTAGATATAAGAAATGAAGTTGAAAATCACATAGATAGACTAAAAACTACTGCTAAGATAATTGCTGAATTAGATTGTATAAGCAATTTAGCTTTTGTAGCTTTAGAAAATGATTTTATAAAACCTGAAATTAATGAAGATGGGGAAACTAAAATAGAAAATGGAAGACACCCTGTTGTTGAAAAGGTAATTCCTAAAGGGGAATTTATTCCTAATGACACTATTATAAATAAAGATGATAATCAACTTCTTATAATAACAGGTCCTAATATGGCTGGTAAATCAACATATATGAGACAAGTAGCTATTATAACCTTGATGTGTCAAATAGGTTCCTTTGTGCCAGCTAGCAAGGCTAATATAAGTGTAGTAGATAAAATTTTTACTAGAATAGGAGCTTCTGATGACTTAGCAGGTGGTAAAAGTACATTTATGGTTGAAATGTGGGAAGTTTCTAATATTTTAAAAAATGCTACAGAAAATAGTTTAGTCCTTTTAGATGAGGTTGGAAGAGGAACTAGTACCTATGATGGATTAAGTATAGCTTGGTCTGTTATAGAGTATATATGTAAGAATAAAAATTTAAGATGTAAAACTCTTTTTGCTACTCATTATCATGAGTTAACTAAATTAGAAGGAGAAATTCACGGAGTTAGAAACTATTCAGTAGCTGTTAAGGAAGTGGATAACAATATTATCTTCTTAAGAAAAATAATAGAAGGTGGGGCAGACCAATCTTATGGTATTGAGGTTGCTAAGCTTGCTGGTATTCCAGACGAGGTAATAAATAGAGCTAAGGAAATCTTAGAGACTCTTGAAATGGAATCTTCAAAGAATAATTTAGATTTAGATCTTAAAGAAGAGAATTCTTCAAAAGAAGAAATGGGAGAAGTAGCCACTACAACTTCTTATGAAGTTAAAGAAACCGTAGTAGAAGAGGATAAATTTGAAATTAAAGAAGAAGTTATTTTAAAATCTTTAGATGCTAAAACACATAAAAAAGAAGATAATCAAATACAATTAGATTTCTCAGCCGTAGGAAAAGATAATTTAATAAAAGAACTTTCAGAAGTGGATATTTTATCTTTAAATCCTATGGAGGCTATGAATAGATTATATGCTCTAGTTAAAGAAGCTAAAAATTTAATTTAGCTTAAGGGAAGGAGCTGTTATAAATTTTGAATAGAATAAATATTTTAAATGCAGATACAGCAAATAAAATAGCAGCAGGAGAGGTTGTTGAAAGACCCTCTTCTGTTGTTAAAGAACTTGTAGAAAATTCATTAGATGCAGGAGCAAAAAATATAACTATAGAGATTCAAAACGGTGGAGAATCTCTTATAAAAATAATAGATGATGGCTCAGGAGTTCATCCAGAGGATGTTGAAAAAGCTTTTAATCCTCATGCTACAAGTAAGATAAAGGATACTTATGATATATTCAGTATAAATACTCTTGGATTTAGAGGAGAAGCTCTTCCTAGTATAGCTTCCATTGCAAGAGTATATTTTAAAAGTAAAATAGCAGATTGTGACATGGGTAAGGAACTAATAATTAGTGGTGGAGAAAAAGAATCTTTAATAGACTGTTCTATGAATAGAGGAACTCAAATAGAGGTTAAGGATTTATTTTTTAATGTCCCTGCTAGAAAGAAATTTTTAAAAACAACAGCTAGGGAAAGTGCATTAATAAATGATTTAGTAAATAGAATTTCATTAGCTAATCCAGATGTATCATTTAAATTGTTTAATAATAATAAAAAGATTTTAAATACTTATGGAAATGGAAAATTAATAGATGTTATAAGAACTATTTATGGTAAGTCAACTTCTGAAAATCTAATATATTTTGAAGAACATAAGGATACAGCTTCTGTTTATGGATTTATAGGAAACGATACTTTAGCAAGAGCATCTAGAAATAATCAAAGTCTTTTTGTCAATAAGAGATATGTAAAAAATAGAAGCTTAACTGTAGCTGTAGAAAATGCCTTTAGATCCTTTAATGTTACGGGGAAGTTTCCATTCTTCGTATTATTTATAGATACTTATCCAGAGCTTATAGATGTTAACATACATCCAACAAAATCTGAAATTAAGTTTAAAGATGAACGTTTTATATTCAAGATTGTTTTTGATGCTGTTCATTCGGCTATGAGAGAGTATGTAAAAGACACATTTGCTCTTCCAGAAGAAGAGGAGAAAAAATTTGAAGCTTTGAAAGAAGAAGTTATTCAAGAAAGCTTAGATAAGGAAATAAACAACTTAGAAAAATTAAAAGAAAATATAAATTATAAGGTAAATGAAGATAAAAGGAAAGAAGAGATTTATTCTTATAATAACTCTAATGATTATGAAGCTAAAACAGAAGTTAATATTCCAGTAGATTTCTTATCTAAAGAAAATCAGTATGAATATTCTAATATTAATAACTCTTTAGAAAATAATTGGTTTAAAGAAGTTTCAGCTAAAAGAGAGATTTCTTATGAGCCTATACTTATAAAAAATGAAATTAAAGATAAGGTAAGTGAAAACACTGCTGATTCACTTGAAATAAGTGATTATAGATGTAATAAGAATTCTGTAGAGGAAACAATTTGTAGGGAAGCAAAATTTCCTAAGTTAAAAGTTATTGGTCAATTTAATAAAACTTATATACTAGCTGAGTATGATTCTACTTTGTATTTAATAGATCAACATGCAGCTCATGAGAAGATTCTTTTTGAGAAGTATTCTTCAGATATAGCTAAAAAGAAAGTTGAAATTCAGCCTTTAATTATTCCACTAGTGGTAACCTTACCTATAGAGGATTATCTTTATTATGATGAAAATAAAGATATTTTTGAAAAGGCAGGATTTAAAATAAGTGACTTTGGTGATAATTCTATAAGAATTGAAGAGGTACCATACTTTTTAGATAAATTAAATCCAACAGAGTTGATAATATCTATGATAAATAATTTAAAGAAAATGGGTAGTGGAGAAACTGTAGAGGTTAAATATAATAAAATAGCATCTATGTCCTGTAGGGCGGCAGTTAAGGCTAATGATGTGTTAAGCATATTAGAGATGGAAAACTTAATAGATGATTTAAGATATATAAAAGATCCTTTCCATTGTCCACATGGACGTCCAACCATAATTAAATTTACTAGTTATGAATTAGATAAAAAGTTTAAAAGAATAACTTAAGGAGAGAGACAATTTAAATGAATAATAATTTACTTATTATTGCTGGGCCAACAGCCGTAGGAAAAAGTGATCTTTCAGTAGATTTAGCAAAAAAGCTAAATGGTGAAATAATCTCTGTTGACTCTATGCAAATATATAAATACATGGATATAGGTTCAGCTAAAATTTCTAAGGAAGAAATGGGAGAGATTCCTCACCATTTAATAGATTTTGTTGATCCTAGTAAAGAGTTTAGTGTAGC
Organism: Clostridium sp.; assembly: GCF_029258205.1. Taxonomy (GTDB): domain Bacteria; phylum Bacillota; class Clostridia; order Clostridiales; family Clostridiaceae; genus Sarcina. Next base: position 4,155 of record NZ_JARHZJ010000023.1, on the reverse strand, counting down.
TGAATTTAAAAACTTAGCTACAGAGAAAATTAAAGATATACAAAGTAGAGGAAAACTTCCTATATTAGTAGGAGGGACTGGACTATATATAAATTCAATCATATGCAATATGAATTTTGCAGAAAGTGATAAGGATGAAGAGTATAGAAAAGAACTTGAAAAAATAGCTAATGAGTATGGTAATGAATATTTGCATGGAATGCTTAAGGATATTGATTTAGAAAGCTATAATTCGATACATTTTAATAATAGAAAAAGGGTAATTAGGGCATTAGAAACGTATAAGTTAACTGGAAAACCATTCTCATCTTTTAAAGCTAAGAATAGTATTTATGAAACTCCATATAATATATATTATTATGTACTTAATATGGATAGATCAAATCTTTATGACAGAATAAATAAAAGAGTTGATATAATGTTTGAAAAAGGTCTTTTAAAAGAGGTTAAGAATCTTAAAACCATGGGATTAACTGATGATATGCAGTCTATGAAAGGTATAGGATATAAAGAGGTTTTATATTATCTTGATGGTAAAATTTCTTTAGACCAATGTATAGAGATGATTAAACAGGGTAGCAGAAACTATGCTAAGCGTCAGCTTACTTGGTTTAGAAAAGATCCTAGAGCTATATTTATAGATAAAGAAACTTTTGATTCTGAAGAAGATATTTCTTCTAAAATTATTAATGACATAATAAATTCTTAGGTTTATAATTAAATTATATTAAAATTTATGGAGGGTAATAGAATGAATAAGTCAATCAATAACCTACAAGATATATTCTTAAACAATGCAAGAAAGGAAAAAATTTCTGTAACAATATTTTTAGTAAATGGGGTTCAATTAAAGGGTATCGTTAAAGGGTTCGATAGCTTTACAGTAGTTTTAGATAGTGATGGAAAGCAACAATTAGTTTATAAACATGCTATAAGCACAGTATCACCAGCTAAACCTATTTTATTTAATAATGCGCAAGGTGTTGATAATTAAATATAGAAAAGAAAAATAGGTAAACCTCTAGCTGGTTTGCCTATTTTTTTTCTATATGATAAGATTTATAAATGTATGATATTTTAATAATGCGGGGGTATAATAATGCTTAATGCAACTATAGAATTACTAAAAAAACAATATAGTTTCACAGATGAGACTATAAAGCTTTATAATCAAGCTATAATTGATGTAGAAAATGAATTTAAAATATATGATGAAATAAGAGAATATAATCAATTAAAAGTTCTTAAGGCTTTTCAAGAGGAGAGAATTTCTGATAACCATTTTACTAATTCAACAGGATATGGTTATGGTGATATTGGAAGAGATACTTTAGATTTAGTTTATGCTAGAATCTTTAATGCTGAAAAAGCTTTAGTTAGACCACATTTTGTTAATGGAACTCATGCTTTAGGAACAGCTTTATTTGGAAACTTAAGACCTGGAGACACTATATTAGCTGTTACTGGTAGCCCTTATGATACTTTACATAGTGTAATTGGTATAAGTGGAGAAGAAAATATAGGATCATTAAAAGAGTATGGTGTTAATTATAAGCAAGTAGATCTTGTGGATGGAAAGATTAATATAGAAAAAGCTTTAGAAATGATTAAAGAAGATGAATCAATAAAGCTAATACATATGCAAAGATCAACTGGATATGGTTGGAGAAATGCTTTTCAAGTTAAAGAATTAGGAGAAGCTATTAAAGCTATTAAAGAATTAAGAGAAGACTTAATAGTATTTGTTGATAACTGTTATGGAGAATTTATAGATATAATAGAACCTACAGATGTTGGTGCTGATTTAATAGCAGGATCATTAATTAAAAACATAGGTGGAGGAATAGCTCCAACTGGTGGATACATAGTAGGAAAAGAAAAATATGTAGAGCAAGCATCTTATAGACTTACTGTACCTGGTATAGGAGCAGAGTGTGGATGTACCTTTGGAGTGATGAAGGATTTCTACCAAGGATTATTCTTAGCTCCTCATGTTGCTATAGAGGCCTTAAAAGGAGCAATATTCTGTGCTAGAATAATGGAACTTGCTGGATTTGAAGTTCTTCCTAAATATAATGATAAGAGAAGTGACATAATTCAGGCTATAAAATTCAATGATAAAGAAAAGCTTATAAAATTCTGTAAGGGTGTTCAATATGCTTCACCAATAGATTCTTTCGTTGAATGTGAACCATGGGCTATGCCAGGATATTCAGATGAGGTTATTATGGCAGCTGGTGCATTTATTCAAGGTTCTTCTATAGAACTTTCAGCAGATGCACCTATAAGAGAGCCGTATATAGCTTATTTACAAGGTGGTTTGACTTTTGATCATTCTAAAATAGGTGTATTAATAGCTTTAAATAATATTTTTAAGTAATATTTTTAAGTAATATGATAATTTAAATTATTAAGTATAAAGATTAACATAGGCTTTTATCAAAATATAATAAAACTTACAAAAATATTTTTCTAATTATTAGCTGTAAGTTTTATTAAAATTTATTTTGATAAAGGTCTATTTTTTATATTCTTTTTATGGAATAAATCTTTTTTATAGTATATAATTAAATTGTTTATTATAATAATATTACGTATTACATTTTATATATTACATATAGTATTACTATGGAAGGTGGAAAGTGTTTTGGAGGAGAACAGAAACAAAGAATTAAAAGTAAAAAGCTTTAGGGTGACTGAAGAAACTTTCGATAAATTTAAAAAAATAGCATCTGATGAGTTTGGAAATCAAGGTCAATGTTTAGATGCTTTAATATCACTATATGAATTGGAAAATTCTAAATCAACATTGATAGAAAGAAAGTTAGAAATAGAGTCTTTTCAGGATTATTTAAATAAAATAAATCAACTTTTTTTAACTTCTCTTCAGATGAGTGAAGATGCAGGGAAAAGAGCAGAAGAAGAGTTTGTTAAGAAGCTTTCTATAAAAGATGTAACTATAGAGAGGCTGCAAAGAAGGGAAGAAGAGCTTATAGAAAGAGATAAGGCTTTAAAAGAAGAAAACAAAGCTAAAACAAAGGAAATAGAAGAGCTTAAAGAGAATATAAAAACTTTAGAAAAAGATAAAAGCACCTTATCTCAATTAGTATCTAGAAACTATGATTTAATAGAAAAAAACAAAGAAGAAATAGCCTCTTTAAAATCTTTAGAAGTTTTAAAAGTTGAAAATGAAAAGTTGATAAAGAAGGTAGAAGAGGATAAAAATTCTTTGAATGAGCAAGAGTCTAATATAAAATCTCTAGAATTAGAAAAAGAATCTTTTAAAGAAAAACTAAATTTCTATGAAGAAAAAGAGAAATCTTATAAGGAAGAGGTTCAATCTTATAAAAAGCTTATAGAAGCTATGAGAAGAGATCACAAGAAGGAGTTAGAGTTGTTAGAGACTAAATACTCTGAAATGGTAGAGAAAGAGTCTACGAAGCTTAAAAATGATTTTGAAAGTAGGTTAGAATTAGAGAAAAAAACTTTAGAATTAGATATAAAAACTTTAGAATACGAAAAAGAAGTTTTAGAGAATAAGTTGAATACGTAATATATATTTATTTATAAATATTATGTAGAATAATTCATGGAATTTAACATTCTATACAGGTTATATAAATTGGAAACTTTGTAAATTATTGAGTTTTTTAAAAATAAATAGTAAGTATCTATATTTTTAAGTAAAATCAATAAAAAAGCAGGAAAATTTGTGATATATGAAATTTTCCTGCTTTTTTATTATTAATAAGCTCTATAAATTCCTACTAATTTACCTAAAATAGAGCAATTTTCAACTATTATAGGTGCATAGTTTTTGTTTTCTGGTTGTAGTCTTATGAATCCATTTTCCTTAAAAAATCTTTTTATGGTAGCTTCATTTTCTATTAGAGCTACTACAATATCTCCATTTATTGCTACGTTCTTCTGTTCTATTATTGCTAAATCACCATCTAAGATTCCAGCTTCTATCATACTGTCTCCAGTAACTTTTAAAATAAATAAATCATTATTATGCTTAACGTAGTTTATAGGTATTTGGAACATATCTTCTATATTCTCTGTAGCTAAAATAGGCATACCAGCAGTAACTTTACCTATTATAGGAATATCTATTAATTCATTTTCTTCATTAGATAATTCTACTATTTCTAA
>NZ_JARHZJ010000080.1 GCF_029258205.1 Clostridium sp. | reverse complement strand
AATAGTAGTAAACACTACTATTATTCTTAATTTTTAGATATAAAATGTATTATATTTTATATGCCAAATAGAAATGTCTACCTATAGAGTAAATACTATTAAAATTTAAAAAAAGAGTTGCTTTAATACAACTCTTTAATTAATTCTATAATCCTATAACTTCTTTTATTTGATGTATAACTCCATCTTCATCATTATTTTTATGAGTTATAAATCTTGAAACCTTCTTTAAATCTTCATGAGCATTTTCCATTGCATAACTATAATAAGCGCTTTCCATCATCTCTAAATCATTTAAATAATCTCCAAAAACCATAGTTTCTTTAAAGTCTATATCTAAAAGTTCTTGAATTTCTTTTATTGCAACTCCTTTATTAATTCCTCCAGCAGTTATATCTAACCATATATCTCCTGAAACAGTTACTTGAAGCTCATCTCTATACTTATCAAAATACTTATTGCTATTTTCTTCTGAACCATTAAAATCACACATAGTAACTTTTAAAACTGTATCATCAACTTTTTCTAAGTCATCTACTATCTCACATCTTTCGTAGTATTTTCTAACTTCTCCTAAAAATCTTTCATCACTATTTTCAACATATGCTGAATTCTTTCCACATAAAACCACATTTGAATTTTCTATAGTTCTTCCTATTCTTATAAGTTCATTAGCTAATTCTCTATCTAATCCATTAACAACAAGTTCTTTTCCTTTATAAACAACGAAAGTTCCATTTTCAGCAATAAATAGCATGTCCTCTTTTATATCATTAAATTCTTTAGCTAAAGTATAATATTGTCTTCCACTTGCAGCTGCAAAAAGTATATTTCTTTTCTTTAGCTCCTCAAATACATCATAGAATTCTGGACTTAACTCTTTCTTACTATTTAGTAATGTTCCGTCCATATCTGTTGCTATAAATTTTATCATATATATCTCCTCCTAAGTACAAGTATAAATTAATGTTAATTTTATGCTCAATTCTATATGTTTAATATAAATTCTAAAATAATCAAGGTATAAATTTAAATATAAAATATTAAATTCTAGTATATTATAGAAATATTTCTTTCTTTTAAAAGCTTTAAAATTTCTTCATTAGGCTTTTTATCACTTATTATAAAATCAATATCATCACATTTAGCAAATTCACAAATACCATCAATATAAAACTTTTCATTTTCAGCAACTAAATAAGTTTTTGAACTAGATTTAATTATAGCATTTTTCATACTAGCTTCTTCTAAGTTAAAGTTACTTATAAAGTCTTCTACTAAATTTATTCCTCCAACACCTACAAACGCCTTATGAAATCTATAGCTTTTAACATCTTCTATAGCTTTACTTCCTATAGTTCCTCCTAAGTTTTTATTATACATACCACCAATACAAATTACATCTATATATGGATGTGCTTCAAAAAGTATTGCTATCCTATTCATATTTGTCACTACAATTAAATGCTTTTTTGTGTTTAAAAGCATACTAGCAATTGAATAGTTCGTTGTTGATACATCTAAAAATATAAAATCTCCATCTTTAATTTCATTTAATGCTAATTTTGCTATAGTGTCCTTTTTATCTAAATTTTTCATTAATCTAGGCATTATATTATCATCATGAACAGTTTGTCTTTCTAATATTGCTCCACCATAAGTTCTTTTTAACAATCTTTCTTGTTCAAGTTTTTGTAGATCTTTTCTAATCATTCCTTCAGTAACATCAAATCTAACACTTAAATCTTTAACTAAAACTTTTCCGTCCCTTTTTAATATTCTTAAAATTTCTTCTAACCTTTCTTCCATAAACATTAAAGTATGCTCCTTTAAACTTAAATAGCTCCTTGTTCCTAATATTTTCATTATTATTTATTACTATTTATTATCATTTATTATTATATTATTTTATTTTTCAAAAATCAATAATGAATAAAAACCTCCGTTGAAATAGCTCTTTAAATCAACGAAGGTTTAAATTAATCTATATAAATAATAATAAACTAACTGCCATAACAACCATTCCTGCAATTAGACCATATATGGCCAAATGATGCTCCCCGTACTTTCTTGCTGTTGGCAATAATTCATCTAAAGATATAAAAACCATTATTCCAGCCACTGCTGATAATAATATTCCTAAAGTTATATCATTAAAAATATTTCTTAGTAAAGTATATCCTATTATTGCTCCTATTGGTTCTGACATACCTGATAAGAAAGAATATAAAAAAGCTTTCTTTTTATCTCCAGTAGCATAGAAAATAGGAACTGATACTGATATTCCTTCTGGTATGTTATGAATTGCTATAGCAATAGTTATTGGAATTGCTAAGCTTGCTCCTTCTAGTGCAGAAACAAAGGTAGCTAATCCTTCTGGGAAATTGTGTATGGCTATAGCTAAAGCCGTAACTATTCCTGTTCTCATAAGAGTTTTATCTTTAATATCTGCTTTGTCCTCTTTATTTTCACCCTTATATTCCTCAATTTCATTTTCCACTTCTTCAACACTTCTAACCTCATGAGGATTTTCTTCTTCAGGTACAAATTTATCTATTAAAGCAATTATTGCTATACCAGCAAAAAATGAAATAACAGTAATCCAATTTCCCTCCTTAATCCCCATAGCCCCAACAAGGGATTCCTTAGCTGTTTGAAACATTTCTATCATTGAAACATAAATCATAACTCCAGCAGAAAAACCTAAACTTACACACAAAAACTTTTTATTAGTCTTCTTTGCAAAAAAAGCTATGCAACTGCCTATTCCTGTAGCTAATCCCGCCAACAAAGTTAATAGAAAAGCCATAAGTACATTATTCATATTATCTCCTCCTTTCATAATTATTCCGTAATCAATTGATAATTATTTTCAATTATAAACTATAACTCTGCATTTGTCCACTTATTTAATTGCGCTCTCCCATAAAACCTTATTTAAGATACTATATGCAAAAAAATAAAAAGAAGGAATTATATCTACTTTATAATAAAGTCTTGATAAAATTCCTTCTTTTATTATTTATACGTGAATTTTTCCACTGTCTTCTATTTCTTCTTCATCTATTTTTATACCTTTTTTACTTAATCTCTTATTAGTAACACTTCCAAATACGCAGTATATAACAGCCGCTGTTGGGACTCCTACTAACATTCCAATAAATCCAAAGGCACTACCACCAATCATAATTGCAAGCATTACCCATAAGGATGATAATCCTACAGATCCTCCTACAACTCTTGGATAAATTAAATCTCCTTCAACTCTTTGAAGACATAATATAAATACAATAAACCAAAATGCCTTAATAGGATTTATTATAAATATTAAGAAGAATGATGGAATTGTTCCTATAAAAGCTCCTAAAATAGGAATTAAGCTTGTTGTACCAACGAGAACACTTATTAAAAACGCATATGGCATTCTTAATAATAACATTCCTAAAAAGCATAAAGTACCTATTATCAACGCTTCGGTACATTGGCCAATAATAAAGCCTGAAAATACTCTATTGGTAGTTCGTCCAATTTCTAATATTTTATCTGCTATATCTCCTCTAAGATATGCATATATAACTTTTTTTATTTGACATATTAATTTTTCTTTGCTTGAAAGCATATATATAGCTAATACAAAAGCTAAACAAAAATCAATAATGGCTGTTGTTACATCAACTGTTAAACCAACAAGGTATGATGCAAGTCCACCAAATAAATGAGTAACTGTTTTTAATATTTCTTGCCAAGTATTCATAACTTGATCCCAAACTTTACTTAAAAGCACTGTAGAATCAGCATAATTATTCATATTAACTTCAAATGACTTTAAATAACTAGGAATGCTTTCTGTAAGCTTAATTATACTTGAAGTTAGTTGAGGAACAACAAATAAAATTATAGCACTTATAGCTCCAACTAAAACTATTATTGTCACTGTAATAGCTAAAGGTCTCCTTGCGCTTCTAACCCATGATTTTTTGCTGTGTTCTAAATTTCCAAACAACTTTCTCTCAAAAAACTTCATAGGTATATTTAATACAAAAGCTATTGCTATACCTAAAATTAATGGTTTTACAAGACTTGTAATATAACCTACACCACCAAAAATTGTAGAGTATTTCATAAATACAAAAGCTAAAACTATAGCATAGGTAACAACTATTAGAGCACCTTTTAACTTTTTATCATTAAAAAACATATTTTCACTTCCTTATTTTAAGATATTTTTCATCTTTTCTAAAAAATAATTTTATTATTAATGAAAATAACTTACTTATACTTAAATATACCATATTGTTAATTTTTTGTTAATAATATTTTCTTTTATAATTAATAAAATATGTACTTCTCTATTTCCCTGTATTCTTTAAATATGTTTTTATAAATAAATTTGGAAAATATGCAGCCATCTTCATATAAGTGTACATGCTTCTTCCATATCTATTTGTTTTAATAGTTGCTTTTTTTAAGTACTTTTTAACACTTTTATTTTTAAGAATACTTAAAGTATCTTTCTTTGTCTTACTATTCAAATACCCCAATATTTGATACATAATATGTTCACTAGTAAATTCTTTTTCTATAACTTCTTTCAACTTTTTATCTAATTTATTTTCATCAATAAATTTAGCTACATCCTCCATTGATTCTACTACAGTTATATTTTTATATATGTCTGGATTATTAGTTAAAGAATCTTCTCTTTGACAATAAAATACTAAATTATCTTCTATACCTCTAACCTTCTTTGAACTTAAAAGTGATTTAAATATAAAATTTAAATCTTCTGCTCCATGAGCTCCCTCTAAAAATCTAAGATTATTTTTATTTAAGAACTCCTTATTGTAGATAATACTTCCAGTCCAAAGCCTTATTTTATTATCCCTATAAGCCCAAAATACTTCTTCACCTGATTTTATTTTTCCAAACTCAAAATTTTGAACTATATTGATATTTACACTATCATCTTCTTTTATCCTTTTATAATCAAAAAATACGATATCAGGTTCATTAAACATATTTCTTTCTAAAATCTGAACTAAATTATTCTCTGCAAAATCATCTGAATCTAAAAATAAAATATATTTTCCTCTTGAATAATTAATCCCAATATTTCTTGCAACACTCTGTCCCCTATTTTCTTCGCATCTAATTACTTTATGGTCTATTTCAAACTTTTCTAAACATGCTTCACTTACTTCGCAGGTATTATCTGTTGAACCATCATCAATAACTATTACTTCAAAATTATTTGATGTTTGTCTTGATAAAAACATAAGATTTTTTTCAATATATTTTTCTGAATTATATGTAGGAATTACTATACTTAAAAACTTATCACTAACTAATACCATCTCACTTCAACTCCATTGCAGTTTTTAAATTAAGTTTATCAATAATTTTAAAATTTAAATTAAAATATTTCTTATTTTATTAGTAGCATAATCAATTGCAACTTCTGTATTTCCATTATTTTTTCCTCCACCTTGAGCTGCAAATTGATTTCCACCACCTCTTCCATCAATTAAAGTTATGGTATCTTTTAATATATCACTAATATTAACTTTTTTGATATCTTTAGAACTATTAAAAATTAAATTTACTCTGTCTCCATTTTTAACTGCAAATAAAACTATTGCTTCATATTCTTCAGTTATTTTATTAGCTAACTTTCCTATATGCTTTGTATCCTCACCATCAAAAATTTCATTAACTAAATTTATTTTGCCTATTTTTTCTGATTTATTTAACATCTCTTTTATCTTATAATCGCCTATTTCAGCTTTAACTTTTCTGTTTTCATCTACAAGATTTCTATTACTTTCTAAAAGATTCTTAACAGCATTTAAAGTGTCACATTCTCCTGATTTTAGAAGCTTACATATCTCTCCTAAAATTTCATCCTTAGTGAAAAAATCAGATACTGCCCTATTTCCAGCTACATATTCTATCCTTGTAGCATTTTTATGCTTTTCCCATCTTCTTATCTTTATAACTTGAAGCTCTCTAGTATTTGTTGGATGAACTCCACAACAAGCATTTAAATCTAATCCTAAAATTTCAACAATTCTTATTTCTTCATCAGTTTTAGGCAATGCTCTTCTAGTTTTTACTTTCTTTAATTCTTTTTTGCTTGGAGCATAACTTTTTACTTCTAAATTCTCAAATATTAATCTATTTGCCTCTTTTTCAGCTTCTCTTATAGCTTTTTCATCTAAAAAACCTACAATATCCACTGTACTTATTTCTTTTCCTAAATGGAACCCACAAGTATTTGCACCAAATAAATCATAAAAACATCCAGAAAGTAAATGCTGTCCTAAATGTTGTTGCATTCCATCAAATCTTCTTTCCCAATCTAATTCACATTGTAAATTTTTAAATTTTTTAGGCTCTTTCTCAATAACATGATATACTTTTCCTTCTTCTTCATAAACTTCAATAACTTTAATTCCACCAATAAACCCCAAATCTCCTGGCTGTCCTCCTCCCCCTGGGAAAAAGGCTGTTTGATCTAAAAGAACATGGAATTTACCATCAATTTCTTTGACCTCAATTATTTCACCTTTAAACTCCTTCATATATTGATCTTCATAATAAAGTTTTATCATTTTATATAAACACCTCAATTGTTTTCTTAAATAATAAGAGCTTAAACTAAACTTTTATAAAAATTAGCTCTAAAATAAATTATATCATTTATTTATTAAATTAAAACTTGTAAATATTTACTAATTTTAAACTTCTAAACTAAAAATTAATAATTATATTATCTCATAAAATTATGAAAAGCCAGAGAATTTTAAAAACTCTCTGGCCTATTTAATAAAATTATTTTAAATCTATTTTAATACTCTCACCACATGGATCATAACTACTTCTGTCTGAAAATACAACGGTATAATTATTTCCTATTAATTCTTTAGGAAAATCTATATAGAACTCATTTCCACTTATATACTTAATATTCTCTGTATATCCCTCTTCTTTATTTCCTATAGGTTCAATTTTATCTCCAGTTTCATTATTTATAATATAACTAGGTGCTCCATATATTGAATAATTAGATTCATAATATAATCTCGTTCCCTTTTCAACACTTTCTATTTTTTTTATTTTAGAATAAATTTCTCCATTATCTAATTTAATCTCTGTTTCTCCATTTAAATTTAATTTTTCTTTAAATTCCTTAGGGAAAGTAACTTCATTAGAATCATCTTTCCTATTCATATCCTCTCTTTGAATATATGGAATTATAATTAAACTCTTACTATCATCATAGACATCTTTAAAATTATAACTATTGAATAACTTAGAATTTCCATTTTTATCAACATTTCCAATTCCAGTACCACTTTTTGAATATAAGTATCTTCCTTTATCATCAAAAACAACAAAACTTAAGGTGCTATAATCATGTAAATCTCTTGTTTCCGTAACTTGCAGAACTGTATTTATAGGTGTTTGTATTAATTTATTTAATTCTACACCCTGTAACTCATTCCCTAAATCTATGTTAAGATTTTGTTCTTTTATATTTTCTCTAACTAACTCATCACTTATAGGTATATTAAAATTCCAATTTCCCTCTACCTTAACATCCTCTGTAATATTCCCTAAACTGCTTATGTTTATGTTTAAATCAAAATTATTAGGAATTTTTATATCTCTTTCCAATATATTTTTCTTAAGATCTTCTAGAGCAAATCCTTCATTAGCTATAGAATAATCTTTAACACCAACATAGGTAAAGTCATCTACCTTTTCTCCTCTACCACCAAAACCTAAACTTATAAAATTATTATTTATTCCTAACTTAACATCTAATAAATCTATTCCATCTTCTAAGGGCTTATCTGATTGAATAGTATAAAAAACCTCTAAATCTAAGGTATCATAAACAATTTTATTTATTGTAACTCTATACCCATTACTTTCCTTAGTAATATTTAAATCTGAAGCATATTTATCATAATTTTCATATATTATACTGTCAAATCTCTCAAATATTTTTCCTAAAACAGGAATATTACGTGCATATGTTGGTATTGTTAATCCAAAAATAATAGTTCCTGCTATACAAGCTACACATATCCCTGAAACTTTTTTATAATTTCTTTTTCTCTTTCCTAAATTATTTATAGTATCATCTATTTTTTTATTTATTTCATCTGGAACTTTCATATTTTCCATTTTTAATCTATTTTTAATATCTTTATCAAATAAATCATCATTATTTTTCATTAATTAACCCTCCATAAAATAAGTTGATTAAAATTTAGTTTAATCTATTAAATTACTATTTTTAATGTAATTATGCTATATAAAATCTCTAAGTTTTTCTCTTGCCCTAGCTAGTCTTGACCTTACTGTTCCTTCTGCTATATTTAACATTTTTGATATTTCTTTAGTAGACATATCTTCTAAATAATATAATACTGTAGTTATTCTTAAATCCTCACTTAATGAATTAATTACAGATGTTAACTCAATATTTCCATAGTCATCACTATAAGACTCTTCATTTTCTAGCTTATCTAAAAATATAGTCTTTTTATTTCTCCTTAATATCAAATTGCACTCATTTATTAAAATCCTTATTATCCAAGTTTTAAAGAATTCATCCTTTTTTAAAGTTCCTATCTTCTCATAAGATTTTATTATTGTATTCTGAAGTGCATCTTCTATATCTTCCTTATTATTTAAAATTCCTCTAGCAACCCTATAGATACTTAATCTATTCTCATCTATAAGACTTAAAAAAGCATCCTTATCCCCTTTCTTTGCTTGAGAAACCATTGAAGTTTTTCTATGTTCTAAAAATGATAATAACTCCACAACTTCCCTCCTAAATTTTAATAACTTAGCTAAGCTTTATACTTATTAGATGGTTTAATTAATAAAAATGCTCCCTTAAAAATAATTTTTTATAATTATTAAACTTAAATCAATAAAAAAAGATAAAACTTACAAATATATTCTTATAATTACTGAAATCTACTAAGAATTTATAAGTTTTATCTTTATATTTTAATTAATTCATTTATATTATGTTATATATTCTAGTAATTTTGATAATACTGAAGTCTATATCTAAACTTTTCTAATTTATAGTTTCCATCCTTATCTAGTTCTTTAAGATTATATTTATGATTAAATCCCATCTTCTTATAAAAATCACAGGCTATAGTTGATGATTTAACTTCAATTCTTCTTGATCTTATATAATATTCATCCTTTTCTAAAGCTTCTATAATTTTTCTTCCTATTCCATTACCTTGAAATTCTGGTAGAACAAATATAGCTAATAATAAACTTTCATCTTCTTTGCCTAAAAAACTAGCTATTGCTCCACAACCAACTATTTTATTATTTAAAACTGCTACATACATGTGTGAGTTCTTTGCTATATCCAAAATTTTATTCTCATTATAATGAGAATAAATTTTTTTCATATGCTCTTCTGAATAATCTTTTATATTAATATCTAAAAAATTTCTTTCAATAAGCCTAGATACTTCTCCCTCTTCTTTTTCTTCAAATCTTCGTATTTTTAAATCATCCATTAAATAATTCACCTGACTTCCTAAATTAATAATTAGCTACAAAATATATCAATTGAGTTTTTTAACTTATTTTAAAATAATACTTCTTTTAGATTTATGTTATTTTTTAAATTGTCTCTAAATAAAAACTCTCTCTTAATATCTGCTTTAATGTAAAATTTATTCTTTTGGAATAAATTTACATTTTTTTCTCTTGTGATAAAATTCATTATACACCTATTTTCTTTATTGTAAACATTATGAAACTAATAGTTTCATGCTATAAATTAAGTATTCATGACAAATTCATTAACACATCTTATCAATGATAATAATTTATTTATTTAAAGCTATAGCAATAAAAATCTTTATAATATTTAAGGCTTAAATTTAACTTAATATCTTTATTATTCATTAAAATTCCATTTACATTTTTAATATTTTCTTAATCTACAAAGTTAATTTTTCTGCTAAAATTTATTAAAAAATACTAAAATAGGAGGGATCATTATGAAGTTTATACTTTTTTATACAAAAACTGGTGGTGGACATTTATCTGCTTGTAAATCCTTAGAGGAAAGTCTAAATTCAATGAACATACCTGTAGTAAGTTTAGACTCTCTAGAATTTGCAGGTCATCTTATATCTAAAGAAATATGTTCTGCTTATACTTATATAGTTAAATCTGTTCCTCAGCTATTTGGTGCTCTTTATAATGCTGGTGAAAAAATTAGTGACAATAATAAAAAATCTATAATATATAAGTTAAATTCTTTTTATGCCGACAATATATTAACAGTTTTAGAAGAAGAACAGCCAGATATAATAATATCAACTCATATATTTGCTACTCAAAGCCTTAGTTATTTAAAGCAAAAAAATAAATTAAAAGCTTTAACAGCATCAATAGTAACTGATTATACTTGTGCACCATTTTGGGAAGAAACTGATTTAGATTATTATTTCTTACCACATAAAGATTTAATAAAAGAATTTGAAGATAAAGGCTTAGACTCTTCAAAGCTAATAGCCTTTGGCTTACCTATTGATTCTAAATTTAAAGTAAAAACTCCCAAGGAAAAAGCTAAATTGAACTTAGGTCTTGAAAAAAACAAACCTCACATTTTAATAATGGGTGGAAGTATGGGAGCTGGATCAGTTAAAGAAACTACACTTTATATAAGTAAGCATATTAAAGAGTGTAATATAACCACTATATGTGGAAACAATAAAGAGTTATTTAAAGAAATATCTCAAATAGAAAAATCAAATCCTAAAGTTCATGTACTTCAATTTACTCATAAGATGAATGAACTTATGGATTCTGCCGATATTTTAATAACTAAACCAGGTGGCTTAACATCTACAGAAGCCATGAATAAGTCACTTCCTATAATAATGATTAATCCTATTCCAGGAGTTGAAAGTGCAAATTGCAACTTTTTTATGAAGCACAACTTAGGTATTAAATCTAACTCACTTCATGAAACTTTAAAAATTTGTGAAAAACTTATTTCTGATAAAAATTTTTATAAAAAAATAGTATCATCTCAAAAACTTAATTCTAATATAAATGCTGCAGATGATATATGTGAATTTTTAATAAATAAATACCATGAAATTCAATACCAGAGTTACAATAATAAGCTTTGACTCCTTAAAAAAATTATTGTAAACTTATAAATAAAATCTAAGGATACAGGTGGTTCTATTGGCATTTATTATTTTAGGAATATATATTTTTATAAATATAGTTTTACTTTATAGAACAAAAAAGATTAGAAAAGGTAAAAAGACCGTAACTATAAAAATAATGAGTCTTATTTCTATAATTATGTTCATATTGTCATTACTAATACTTTTATTTGGAGGTGTGTCTTATTTACATAATAAAAACATACTAAATTTAATAATATCAATTATTTATTTCTTTATTATAATTTTTATATCTTACAAATTAATATGTTTTTATGTAACTGAAGATACTATAATCTATGGGTATAATTACTATAAGTTTAAAGATATACAAAAAATAGAAATTCAAAAGGCTAAAAATAAATTTACTATAACAATATACATAAAAGGAGTCCCCCCATTATATTTTAAGCTAGATTATTTAAAGAAGAAAAAGCTTTTAAATGCTCTTGATGGTAAGGTTCTATGTATAAATTTATAAACAAAAGACTATCTAAACAAACTAAACCTTAATGTATTTAGATAGTCTTTCTTATTAACTTATTCCTAAATTTAAATTGTATAATTTTAATTTAGGTTCAACAAATCTTTCTACCTTAAGATTATAGTTGCAGAAATAATATAAAAATCTAGCTAACTGAATCTCAGCCATATTAAGTGCCCTAATAGCTGCTAAAGCTTGCTCTCTGGTATTATCCTTAAAGGCATCATGAATTAACTCTTTTGCATATTCTGAACTTTCATTACCTAAATATCTACAATAATCATCAAAATCAAGATTACTATTTTTATAATATATAGCTAAAACCTTTTTCTTATTATCTTCATTAAATATATTGTTACCTTCATCCTTTAATATGTAGGAAAAGATTTCTCCTTTGGTAGGTATTCCTTTTAAAAGAATATTTTCATCTTTATCCTTATTTTTATCTAATAAAAGAGTTATATCTTCATCTCCTTTTACCCAAGCTTGTGCTAAGTTTTCAAACCTACGATGATTAGAAAAACTTCCTTTTCCTATTTTATTTATATCAAATTTTTTTAATAAATTCATTATTTTTTCATTTGGACTAGCAATGTGATGAGTAACATGGTGTGGTTCACTCATATCAGCTAAATAGTGACAAGAATAACTTAAATACTTCATACATTTTCTTCTATTGCCTTTATCTCTATACTTTAAGGCTTTTCGTCCAAAAAAAATAAATTTACACATTGCTGTTTTACCTTTTCCAATTCTCCCAAAGTAATTATCCTTATCTTCACCATGATAAAAATGAAAAGAAAATAAAGTTAAGGCTGACCTAATCATTATATCTGGTTTTCTAGAGTATGATGGTCTAATCCAGCCTAAACTCTTGCTAACATTATAATTAAGCTCAAGTATATCCATACACCATTTAAGAGTCTTAGAAAATCCACTATTATTTAGGTATAAATTATTATCATTAATTACCATTCTATTTGCTTGCTCTAATAAAACATCATGAGTATTAGATTTTTTTAAAGATTTTCTCATAACTTTTGGCATTTTCTTTACTATCTTTTTCATATTATCCATGACTGTCACCTCCTATCTTAATACAATTATAGCACCAACTACAAAAAATATTTAACATTAAAAAAGGTAGTAAAGGTTAAATTTAAGCCTCTACTACCTATTAAAAAGATTTATCTATTTCCCTTGCATATTATTGCTTTCAACAAATCTTCTTATTCTCTTTATAGACTCCATTATATCCTCCATTGAAGCAGCATAACATGCTCTTATAAAACCTTCTCCACAATCTCCAAAAGCATTTCCTGGAACAGCTAGTACTTTCTCTTCAAGAAGAAGTTTTTCACAAAATTCATCTGAACTCATACCAGTTGACTTAATACATGGAAATACATATAAAGCTCCCAATGGTTCAAAGCAATCTAATCCCATACTTCTAAACCCCTCAACTAATACTCTTCTTCTTCTATTATATTCTCTTGCCATTTCTAAAACACTCTCATCACCATTTTTAAGAGCCTCAATAGCAGCATACTGAGCTGTTGTAGGTGAACACATTATTGCATATTGATGTATCTTTTTCATGGCATCTATTAAAACTTTGTTAGCACAAACATATCCTAATCTCCATCCAGTCATAGCATAAGCTTTAGAGAATCCATTTATTACTATAGTTTTTTCCTTTACCTCTTTGAAACTAGCTATTGAAACATGGTCCTCACCATAGGATAATTCTGCATATATTTCATCTGAAATAATTATTATATCTTTATCCTTTAAAACATCCACAATCTTTTCAAGCTCTTCTTTATTCATTATTGCTCCAGTAGGATTATTAGGGAATGGAATTATTACCACCTTGGTTTTTTTAGTTATAGCCTTTTCTAAAAGTTCTGGAGTTAATTTAAAATCATCCTCAGCTCTTAAATCTATTGTTTTAGCAGTTGCTCCTGTAAATGCTGTACATCCCTTATAAGCTACAAAGCTTGGCTCAGGTATTATAACTTCATCTCCAGGACCAACTAAAGCTCTAAGAGCTAAATCTATCCCTTCACTTCCTCCAACAGTAACAAGTATTTCATCCTTTGGATTATATCTAAGAGAAAATCTTCTATTTAAATACTTTGATATCTCTTCTCTTAATTCTATAAATCCTGCATTTGATGAATAGTGAGTATGTCCTTGCTCTAAAGAATAGATTCCTGCCTCTCTAACATTCCAAGGAGTTACAAAATCAGGCTCACCAACTCCTAAAGAAATAACATCCTCCATTTCATTTATTAAATCAAAATATTTTCTAATACCTGAAGGTGGCATATTTTTCACATTATCTAATATCATATTCTCTAGTATCATATAAATAACATCTCCCTATCATCTGTTTTCTTTTCCCTAAATATTGTTCCATGATCTTTATATTTTTTTAGTACAAAGTGAGTTGCTGTCCCTTTTACATATTCTTGAATTACAAGTTTATCTGAAACAAACATTGCCACTTCTTTCATTGTCTTTCCTTCTACAATAACAGTTAAATCAAATCCACCTGAAGACATTAGATAACAAGCTTTAACTTGTGGAAATTGATATATTCTCTCTGCAACCTTATCAAAACCAACACCTCTTTGAGGAGTTATTTGTACTTCTATTAAAGCTGTAACTGTCTCTCTTCCTGTATTCTCCCAATTTATAAGTGTAGTATATCCAGCTATTATACTTCTTTCTTCATAGTCTCTTATGGCCTCTCTAACCTCTTCAACTGTTTTTCCTGTCATAACTGCAATTTCCTGATCTGTATATCTACTGTTCTTTTCTAAAACTTCTAGAATTTCTTCCATGACACATTGCCCCCTTTGTTATTACTCATTTTATATTTAAACTATTTAATTGTTTTTATCATAATAAAAAAAGTTCCTTCATCCCTAAAAAGGGACGAAGAAACTACTTCGCGGTACCACCCTAATAAGTAAAATTACTTTTACTCACCTCAGTTAGAAATCTTTAATAGTATGAATAAAATTTAATAAAATTATTCCCTACTCATTACTAAATTTCTATCCTCTTTAACGGGAGGAAGTCGTCTTAATCTAATTAAAAGTTATGTATATCTTAATTTTAAAATATACTTACTAAATTACTCTATTTAACCTTTATTTCTCAACAAGAAACTCCAAGACTGCTTCAATTAAATTTTCTTACTAAATCTCACCAAACTTTAGCTCTCTGAAAAGTCCACCTAATTTACTCTTTCTCTTCACTGTTTTATAATTTTTTCGTTTTTTATAATTATATACACAAAATTTGATAAATTCAATATTTTTTTGTGAAAATTAATGTAAATTTGTTTTTTATAAAAAAATAAAAGATTGTATATAGATAAAATCTTATACAATCTCTTATGAAAAAACTTAATTTACATAATTAATATTTAAAGTTTCGTTGTATTTATATATTTTAATTTCATTTCCATCTAAGTTTTCTTTTTTCATGTCTATTGCATTAATTTGATTGTTTTCATAAGTATTATAATAATAAATACCTTTTTCTAAACACATGCAACTTGTATATTGAGTAACATCACTCTTTTCTTCTAAAGTTCTAATTGCTCCTTTTACCATAGCTACATTGTTTAGTATATGGTAAAAGTCACTTATTTCTATTGAATCTTTATCATTTTTCATCATTGCATCTCTTAAAAATACTGCTCTTAAGAATCTAGATGCTGGTGTAAAATCACCTGGTAATCCTAGTAAACCAGTTCCTTCTCCGAAAGCATTTAAAGATTGATCTAATAACTTTAATCCTGGAACTTGATTATATCTAAGACCTACATATTGATTTAAATTTTCTAACTGCCAATCAAAAGTAGGTGAATTAGTTAAAACCCCAACATTATTATCAAATACATTTAATTTTTCCTTTGTTTGCTCAACTACAATAGACTTTCCTTCTGAATCACTTATCATCCAGTGAAGAGTTGTATTTGGAACATGTTCATTAATAGGTATGTCCACTATGTTAGCATTTTTCAATGCTTCCTTTACTTCCTCAACTGAACTAAAGTTTGCTAAAACCCATAATAAAAAATCATATACTGGAATATTAGTCTTACCTTCTATATTCTCTTTAGAATAACTCGCATAAAATGGAAAATTTAATCCAGCACAGCCTAATCCTTTTTCATTTAATCCATCTGCAAATGTAGGATAGTTATCAAAAATAGCTCCCATTCCAAGAACAGCATATTTTGTTATTAATTCTCTATTATTTGATTTGTCTACACATTTAAAATTTCTAGGAATAAATATAATAGATTGATTAAATAAATATTCAAGATCCAAATTTCTTCCAAACAAATGTAATCCTTCTTTTGTTTCTAAAGTTAATGCTGTACACATAACTTATTCCTCCTAATTAAATTATTATATAAGTAAATAATACCATATATATTTTAAACTTTACATTGCGTTTAATCACTATATTCATAAGTTTTTAAATCTATTACTATTTTTTATTCTTTACCTCTTATAATTTTTATTAATGAAGCCTTCTTACCATAATGTAAAGTTCCTTTTTTATACAATTTACTACTAAAGAATCCAACTAAAATTATGAATCCAACATTAATAATAGTAGTTATTAATATTTCTATAAAAGTAACTTTTGATAAAACTACTCTCTCAAACATTATTAAGGGAGAGGCAAATGGTACATAACTAAACACCTTAGCTAAGGTTGACTCAATATTAAACATACAATTCATTGCAAGTAAGAAAACTCCAACAAAAACTAATGTAATTGCTCCCATTGATGAATTAACATCTTGAGCACTTGTAGCAAGAGAAGCTACTGCTGCATAAAGCATTGAAAAAGTTAAATATCCTAAAAGAAAATACACAATAAATGCAAATATTATACTAGCATTTAAATTTAATGAACTTAAAGCTTCTAAACTTATACCGGATGTTTTTAGCATTATTAATCCAGATCCTAAAATCACTGCTATCTGTGTAAGTCCTACAGCACAAACTCCTAAAACCTTTCCAAAGAAAAGTTCCATTGGCTTAGCCATAGTTATTAAAGTTTCCATTATTCTATTACTCTTTTCTTCTATAACTGAATTAGCTACCATAGATCCAAAAGTAATAGTTATCATATAAATTCCAAAAACAAGGGCATAAACTAAAATCATTCTTTCATGTGAAGCATTTCCTGTTTGAACTATATCAAGTTGAGCTGGAGTCATTATATTCTCATACTCTTCTTTGGTTATATTAAACTTCTCCATTGAAAACACAAATTTAGTATTATTTAAAATTGTATTTACCTTCTTCACTAAAGAATCTCCTGGTAGTTCGTTAACATACAACTTTCCTGATACCTCTTGACCTGTTGAAATTTCAAGTAAAGCTTTATAATCTGACTTTCCATTTTCTATTTCAGTTTTAACCTTATTAGTTTCTTCTAAATCTTTACTTAAAACAACTTTAAAATCATCATCATTTAAACTTTCTAAAGTATTAGAATCAAAAAATTTATCATTAGCTTCTGTGCTTATCATTATTAAATCTTTAGATCCATCTCTATTAAACAGTTCTACTATTTTATTAATATTAAAGAATCCTAGCATTACAATTAAAGTAATTATTGTTGATATTATAAGAGCTTTATTTCTAATAGTTTCTTTATATGTAAAACTAAAAATACTCCAGAACTTTTTCATACTAATCACCTAGCCTTTCTATGAAAATATCATTTAAGGATGGTCTTTCAAAATAAAATCCTCTTATATCTAAATCTGTATTAGTAATTTTTCTTAAAAGTTCTTTTCCCTTTTCTATATCTTTAAGGTTTACTCTATAACTTCCCTTTTTGAATTCTAAAGCATCAAAGCCTAATTCTTTTAAGAAATCTTGTAATCTTTCTTCTCCTTCAATTACAAGGGCTTTAATTCCATAATCTTCTTTTATCTTGTTAAGATTTCCTTGAAGTATTGTTTCTCCTTTTTTAAGCATTATTATATCATCACAAAACTCTTCCACATCAGCCATTCTGTGGCTACTAAAAATTAATGTTTTGCCTTTAGATAAAAGTTCTCTTATTACAGTTTTAAATAATTCTACATTTACAGGGTCTAATCCACTAAATGGTTCATCTAAAATTATAACTTCTGGATTATGCATTATTGCAACTATTAACTGTATCTTTTGTTTATTCCCTTTTGATAGAGTTTCAACCTTTTTATTTAGATATTCGCTTATTTCGAACTTTTCAAGCCAATACTCTATACTATTTAACGCATCTTTTTTCTTCATTCCATAAAGAGAACCAAAATGCATAAGTTGACTCTTAACTGTGTATTTAAGATATAATCCTCTCTCCTCTGGTAAATATCCAAAAGCATTTTCATCAAAACTTAATTTTTTATTATCTACCAAAACTTTTCCCGTATCACTTGGTAATATTCCAAGTAATATTCTTATTGCAGTAGTTTTTCCTGCTCCATTTCTTCCTAACAATCCTAAAGCCTTTCCCTTTTCAATAACAAAACTTAAATCTTTTAAAGCTTGTACCTCTCCAAAGGTTTTGCTTATATTTTGAGCCTCAACTCTCATTAAAAATCCCCCTTTTGTTTTAATAAACATATTAAAATTTACCGTTACATAAAATATTACCATTTTTTATACTATTTTTAAATATTTAATAAATTTTTATTTCATCATTAGTATTTTTATTAACAACAAAAAGCTCAAAATTATTAAAATCAATTAAATCTACATCATATAATAAGTCAACTATAAAAAATTCTACAAGCTTAGTATCCTTATTTATTTTATTCCATTCAATAACATCATCTACAGCCTTCCCATCAAGGACCATAATTTGTTTAATTTCATATATTTTACTAAAATCATTTGATTTTAATTTAATATTATAATTTTCATGAAAATTTTCTATCTCTTCATCTTCTAAGTTTTCAGTAAATAAATTTAAAATAGATCCAAATTCAAAATTTCCTAAATTACTAACAGTTAAATTTATATCATCTATTTTAATTTTTTTATTTAAACGTATATAATTTTCATTACTTAAATTAACAACTCCTTCTTTTTTAATCTCCTTAGTTCCATCAATATACTTTCCAGCTAAGGCATGTCTAATTTTCACTTTTTCTAAGGGCTTTTCTATTGCAGCAACAAAATCTATACTTATTTCTTCTTTAATTTTATTATCAATTACTTTTGATGAAATAATGTATGGTCCTAAACTATATGCACTATCATATTTAGTTATGAATGTAGATAAATTTGCTTCAGTTTCGCCTATATAAGAACCATCTTTTCTCCATATCTTATATTTAGTCAACAAATAATTATCATAAAGCTTAGAATACTCAATTTCAATGTTGTAATTATCAACCTCAAACTCATAAGGAAAACTTATAGTTTTATTTTCTTTAACTAAATCAGTAGAACTAATTCCCACAAATATAATTCCAATAATCACAAATACCCAAATTACTTTTTTATTAATTTTAACCATTTTCAACCTCCTTTTTTCTATTTTAGCATCTTAATAAATCCTATAAATACCAAAGAAAAAAAGTTAATACTTTATTCAAATTACGAATAAAGTATTAACTTATACTTTTATTTTCAACTTTTTAATTTTCTCTAATCTATTTTTATTGATATATAAAATTGCTAACACCTATTAGTATAACTTTTTTTAATTTTTTTTAATTTTTTCTTTTATAGAACTCTATTAAAAATTTAAATGTGTTTTTTAGCTATTGAATTATATAAAAAATAACCAAGTAAAACACCAATTATACTTATTAACCAATAATCTATTTCAATATAAATTACTGGTACAGAAATTAATCCAAAACTTAATATTAATTTTAATATAGGAACTATAAAATAAACTATAGAAGCTACCAATACACATCCAGCTATATTATTAAATTTTCCTTTTATAAATGCTGGATAAAATCCTAAAGGTATAAATAAAAGCAATCTAATAATTATCCATTTCATAAGATATCCTATAGTTATACCTTGATTCATTAATTCAATATAATTTTTAAAAGGAATTAAGTCTAATTGAAAATTAACACTTGAACTTCCTCCAACCTCTATAGGAAATATATACCACCCAACTAAAAATATAAAATAATTAGCAAATAAAAATTTATATAATTCCTTTTTCCAATCTATATCATATCTTACACCTTTTACTTTATAATATATTAAAACTCCTCCTCTAATTATTATATACATTGGAACAGCAATAATTATTAAAGCCAGTAATTTTATATAATCAAACCTCATAAATATTAAATGGCTAAAGAAAGCTATAAGTATTATTAATGAAATTCCAACTGTATACAGTAATGGTTTTACCCCTCTTTCCACTACGGTTTTTAGTTCTCCTCTAATTTCATTTATTTCTCCAAATCGTTCTAAAGCAATCTTAATGCTCTCTTTTTCACTGAACCCTTCTAATTTTAATTCTTCTACAGATTCTATTAAATGAGTTCTCATAGTTTCCTTTATCTCTTTATTTTCTTTTGAAATTCCATCAATATTCTTATATAAAGAATCAATATAATTATCTATATCTCTCATTTTATTCTCCCCCCAAAAAAATATTCATAATACTTTTTAGAAATTCCCATTCACTCTTTTTTTCCTTTAGATAATTAACTCCATTCTCTGTAATTTTAAAATATTTTCTTCTTCCACCACCACTTTTACAATCACCCCAGTATGATATTACAAGACCTAATTTTTCTAATCTTTTTAAAACAACATATAAGGTTCCATCTTTTACCTCAAAGGCTTCTTTACTGTTTTCTCTAATTAATTTTGAAATCTCATACCCATATAAATCTTTTTCTTGTAAAAGTGATAATATTATACTTTCCACATGTCCTTTTATAATCTCTTTATTAAGTTCCAATATTATCCCTCCCAATTATGATTATACCATAAAGTATTCTATACTATATAGTACTTTATGGTATAATTTATAAAAATATATAAAAAAAGCTGTGCTCCAAATAAGAGTACAACTTCTTTTTATATTAATTATTAACTATATCTGCTTTTAAACTTTTCTCTAACTTTCTAAGAGTTATTTTATGAAGATAATATCTGTACATTTGAATTATTTCCAAACTATTATATTGGCTTAATTCATCAATTATAGCATGATTATTCCCATTTAAAAGCAGTCCTAAAGAATATCTTAAATAAACATTACAATAAACCTCAAAATATATAAATTCATATTTATATTTTTCTTCATCATAATCATATTTTGGGTCATTACATAAAGACTTTGCTTCTTCTGATAAAATTGACCATATTCCTACAAAATCATTATAATCTTTTGGAAAGTTTTTTTTATTAAAAAACTCTTGGAGTTTTTCTTCTGCTATAGCTCTTAAACATTTTAAATATCTTACTTCACCATGTAAATTTTCTGATATTGATATTCTTAATCTTAATGACTCTCTTAAATCTCCTTGAATTTGCTCATCTGTCGCAGCTAAAATATTTTTTATTATTCTTTGTAAATTTTCAACTCTCTCTTCCATAAAAACCCTCTTTTAACCATTAATAAAATTTATATTTAACTTTTATATTCATTAATATATTAAAAATATAAAAGTTATAAGCTAATAAATAAAATGCTATTTAACTAAAAGTTTATAAAATTTATAGATTTTATATAGTTACTTAGAGTATATAAAT
>NZ_JARHZJ010000049.1 GCF_029258205.1 Clostridium sp. | reverse complement strand
ATCAATTTTATGTAAATGATAATACAAAAGTAGAATTAGCTGATGATGGTTTTGATTCTTTATATGATCAATTATTTCCTAAAAGTAGCAACATAATTCTTAAATAAAAAAATGACTATGAGAATTTCTCATAGTCATTTTTTTAATTATAACTAACCTTTGCAATTAAGTCTTCTTCATCTTCTTCATTTTTAATGTTAGTATTGTTTCTTTTCTTTAATATTGATTCTACTATTATAACTATAGCTCCATCACCAGTTACGTTAGTTGCTGTTCCAAAACTATCTTGAGCAGCATGTAGTGCTATCATTAAGGATTTTTCAACATTACCAAATCCAAGCATACTTTCAAGTAATCCTAAAGCAGCCATAACTCCACCACCTGGTACTCCTGGTGCTGCTACCATAGTTACTCCTAACATAACTATAAATGGAATCATAACAGAGAAAGTTGGAATTTGTCCTTTCATATACATTACAGCCATTGAAGCGAGAACTAGAGTAATAGTATCTCCAGCTAAATTTATTGTTGCTCCTAAAGGGATAACAAAATCTGCTACATCTTGGTCAACTTTATTTTCTTTAGTGCAGTTTAAAGTAACTGGGATTGTAGCTGCTGATGATTGAGTACCCAAAGCTGTCATATATGCAGGTATCATATTTTTTAGTAATTTTAATGGATTTTCTTTCTTTAAAGTTCCAGCTAAAGCATATTGAACTATTAAATAAAATGCTTGTATTGAAAATAAAACTAAGTACACAAGTCCAAAAGATTTTAAAGTAGTAAAAATCTCACCATTATAACTTAACTTTGAAAATATTGAAAGAATATAAACTGGAACTAAAGGTATTAAAACCTTCTTTATTATTAATGAAATAACGTAATTAAACTCTTCTGATACATTCAATAGATAACTATTTTTTATTCTTGATATTCCTATCCCTAATAAGAATGCAAAAACTAAAGCTGACATAACACTAAACATTGGAGGAATATCAATTATAAAGTAAGGTTCAACATTTACTGAACTAGTGCTCAAGGAAGTACTTACTATAAATTTAGGAAGTACTGAACGTCCTATTAAGAAAGTAATTGTTCCTATTAAAAATGTTGAAGCATATGAAATTAAAGTAGTTATAAAAAGTCCTTTTCCTGATTTATTTCCTAAAGACGCTATACCAGGAACTATAAATCCAACTATTATAAGTGGAATTAAAAAACTAAGTAAATTTCCAAATATAACATTAAATGTCATCAACATCCTAATAGGTATATCTAAATTAATATAGGAACAACCTAGCCCAACAAGTATTCCTAAAATTATTGCAAAAAATATTCTTTTTATTAAGGATAAATTTTTCATAATAGCCCCCTTTGTATTCTTGTTGAATACATATGTTTTTTGTATGGGTACATATTACTATAATTAGGTTTTAAAGTCAACAATAAAATCTAAATTATTTGATAAATTTTAATTTTATTTATAAATAAAAAAATATTGACATTTTGAAAACTTAACATCATAATTATTAATGGAAAGTGAATAACTGAGATAGAGGCGCGATGATTAAGAGTATCTTTGCAGAGGTAAGCACTTTGAAGCAAAGTGAAAGGATGAATCGCCGAAACCATTAGAAAAGGCTTTAATTCTATTAGGTTGGGGTTACATAGAATATATGTAACACTGTCACAAATTATTTTGTGGTGTGCTATCATGAAAGAAGAGTATTGTATATAACTTTACAAACCCTTAAGCATGAAACACGCTTAAGGGTTTCTTTTATTAGCTAAAACTTAGTTATCACTTATGGCTTAATTATTAAAACCATAAGGAGGACTAAAAATGAGTCAAGAACAAAATACTAATCTAAAAAGAGGTTTGAAATCAAGACATCTTAGTATGATTGCTATGGGCGGTGCCATAGGAACTGGTATTTTCTTAGCTATGGGAGACACACTGCATCAAGCCGGTGTTGGAGGAGCTTTTGTAGCTTATGGAATCATAGGAGTAATGGTATATTTCTTATGTACAAGCTTAGGAGAAATGGCAACATATATGCCAGAAACAGGATCATTCGGAGCATATGCAACAAAATTTATAGATCCAGCTTTGGGATTTGCCCTAGGATGGAATTACTGGTATAACTGGGCTATAACAATAGCTGCAGAAATGGTTGCAGGTTCTTTATTAATGAAATTTTGGTTTCCTAATGTTCCAGCAATAGTTTGGAGTGCATTATTCTTAGTAATTATATTATCTCTTAACTTATTATCTGCTAAAGCTTATGGAGAATCAGAGTTTTGGTTTGCAGCTATAAAAGTTGCTACTGTTATAATATTCTTAATAGTAGGTGTTCTTATGATTTTTGGAATAATAGGCGGAGATAATGTAGGGTTTAAAAATTTCTATGAAAATGGAGGACCATTCATTGGAGGAGCAAAATCTATTTTTATGATTTTCTTAATAGCTGGTTTCTCATTCCAAGGTACTGAATTAGTTGGAGTTGCTGCTGGTGAAAGTGAAGATCCTGAAAAAAATGTACCTAAGGCTGTTAATACAATCTTTTGGAGAATATTGTTATTTTATTTAGGAACTATCTTAGTAATAGGTGCTATAGTACCTAATGCTCAAGCTGGAGTGGAAACAAGTGCGTTTACAATAGTATTTGAAAAATTAGGATTAGCAGGTGCAGCTTCAGTTATGAATGCTATAATACTTACATCTGTTTTATCAGCTGGAAACTCTGGTATGTATGCATCAAGTAGAATGCTTTATGCTATGGCTAAAAGTGGAATGGCACCTAAAATTTTTGGGAAAACCAATTCTAGAGGAGTACCAGTTAATGCGATTATAATAACAACAATAATTGCAAGTTTATGTTTTTTAACAGGTATTTATGCTGAAAATACAGTTTATGTATGGCTTGTAGCAGCATCAGGATTATCAGGATTTATAGCTTGGCTTGGAATTGCAATATGTCACTATAGATTCAGAAAAGCTTATGTTGCTCAAGGTAAAGATATGAACAAATTAGTTTACAAAGCTAAATTATTCCCATTAGGACCTATAATTGCTTTAATATTATGTGGAATAATAATTTTAGGTCAAGGTTATGCATACTTAGATGTTAAAAATGGAATAGACTGGGGTGGATTAATTTCATCTTACATTGGATTACCTTTATTCTTTGGATTATTTGCATATTATAAAATTAAACATAAAACTAAACTAATAGACTTAAAAGATGTTGATTTAAACGTAAATCATTTAGATATTAATGAAAGTATAGAAGACGAAGTTTTAGGATATTAAAAGAAGAGATGAAAATTCATCTCTTCTTTTTTTATTTAATAAATCAGGATGTATAAACTATAGAATAAATTTTAATAAATTATAAATTTATTCTAAAAAAAATTACAATATGTTATAATTATAACAAAAAATTTAAAGAAAGGAGTTTTTTATGAACAAATTACTAATAGTTGGAAAACAAAATGCTTTAATAGAAGCCATTGCTCATAGATTTTCAAAAGAAGGCTTTAAAATAGTAATAATATCTAATACATTTAAAAATTCTAAATTTAGAATTTTTAAAGAGAACTTAGATGATAATAAATATAAACATATCTTTAAAAGAAACTCATTTAAATGCGTTATTTACTTAGATTATTTTGAAGATATAAATAAATTAAATAAACTCTTAAAATTTTCTTCTTCTTATAAAGTTAGAAACTTTATAAGAATAACAGATTTTATTAAAGATAGTGAATCTAATAACATATATGCATCTTTAAGTCATAGTATTTGTTCGATATTTAGAGATTATTTTACTAATTCAATGAATATAACAAATTTAAGACTCCCTATAATTTATGGAGAAGGATTAGCTGAAGATTTTGTTGATAAGAATATATTTATTATTATGGATAATCTTATTAAAGGAAAAGATATTCTTTATGATGATACTTTAGAAAGGAGATATATTCATGTAAATGATGCTTCAGAAACAGCCTATTTATCATTTAAATATTCATTAAATGATAAATATACTATTTCAAGTAATTATAGTCTATCTTTAAATGATTTAAGCAATATACTGAAAGGAAATACATATTATTTAAATATTAATCAATATTTAAATAATTCTTATCAATCTAACTTTAGTGATAATACTAAATTTAAAGAAAAGTATTCTATTTTAAAAGAACTTCCTATTATCTATGAAAGATATAAAAATAATGTAAATGCAAGTAAAAAGATAAAATCAAATAAATATAAGAAGTTAAAAATATTTTTAAAGCATTCTAAACCTTATGTAGAAAATATAGTTTTATTTATAATTGTTTACCTTATATCAAAAATGATTTCACCAGTTAATTCCGTATTTTATTTTCTAGATATAAAGTTAATATATATTATTGTTATAGGAATTTTATACGGATCTAAACAATCTTTAATTGCTACATTTTTATCCTGTGCTTTATTGATTGTACAAAGCTTAGATAGAGGAATTTCTATTGTTTCTATACTTGTACTAAATGAATCTTTAATACAATTACTTACATATGTGTTAATTGGTGTATATGTTGGGTATGTTAGTGATTTCAAAAATGTTCAAATAAAAACATTAAAAAATGAAAATAAAAAACAGGAAGATGAATATGATTTTTTAGAGGATCTATATAATAAAACATATAATGAAAAGAAAGAACTTGAAGAAAAAGTTATTTCATCAAAGGATAGCTTTGGGAAAATATATTCTGTGGTCAAAAAGTTAGATAGTTTACAACCTCAATACATATTAAAATCATCCATAGATATTTTAGAAGAATTCCTAGATAGTAATAGAATTGCAATTTATACTTTGAAAAATAATTTCTTACGACTTAATGTAAAGTCTAATAATGAAGATTTTAAACCTACTAATAATATTGATTTTGATAAGTTAAATATTGTAAAAGATCATATACAAGAAGGAGAACTTTTCATAAACAAAGGATTAGATATATCTATACCTATGATGGTTGCCCCTATAAAAAAAGGAAATAAAGTTATAGCTACTATAATGATAGAAGAACTAGAATTTTCAAAAATGAATTTATATTATGAAAATCTATTTAAAGTAATTTCTAATTTAATAGAATCTTCTATAATAAAAGCTTATGATTATGAAGAATTAACTTCAAAAGAAAGATATATATATAACACTATTTTCTTAAATGAGAATAGTTTCAAAAAACTTCTAAAGATAAAGCAGATTGCTAAATTTGAGAAGAAGTTAGATTATACTTTACTTAAAATTGATAACACTTTTGATTTAAAACTTTTATCTCAGATTATTAAATCTTCCATAAGAGAAACTGACTTCGCTGGTATAATTGATGATTCTATATATGTGTTGCTACTTAATACTAAAAAAGAAGAGAGTTACATACCTATTAATAGATTAGAGTCTAAAGGTGTAAGTGCCAAGGTGATGGAAGAGGTAATAAATAATGATTAAATTATTAGAAATAAATATCTTGTTAAGCTTTATTCTCTATATAATTATGAAACTGTTAAATAGAAATGGAGCTAATACAATATTTTTAATATCATTATCAATTCCATATGTAGGATTTATTTTATTGTTATCTATACTAATCTGTAAGAAATTAGTTTCTACTGATCATGGAATAGAAGTTTTAAAAAGAGAAAATAAATATGAAAAAAGTGTTAGTTTATTAGTAAGGTCCGCCGAGTTAGACCACAAAAAAGATTTAATCCCAGTCGAAGAGGCTTTGATATTAAATAATAACTCTATAAAAAGAGATTTAATAAAAGATGTATTAAAAAAAGATACATATAGATATAGAAATATTTTATTAAACGCTTTAATGGATGAAGATACTGAAACTTCTCATTACGCGGCTACTGCTATAACTCAGATGAAAGGAAAGTTAACAATATTAATACAAAAATTTGAGGTTGAATATGAAAAAGATCCAAAAAATCAAGAAAATGCTGATATGTTTTTAAAATCCATTAAAGACTATATTGAAAGTAATATTGTAGATTCTAGAGAAGTTATTAAACTAAAATATATGTATAAAGGATTACTTGAAGAATATAAACAAACTTTTGAATTTACAGTAGATTACTTTGATGAACTTATTAAAACTTGTATAAATCTTAAAGAATATAAAAAAGCATTAGAATATAATTGTGAGTTTAAGGAACAGTTTAAGGATAATATTAGACCATACATTCTTCTTCTTGAAATCTATTATTATCTTAAGGATAAGGAAAGTTTTAATAATGTAATTTTAGAAATTAGAAACTCTAATTTAAAATTAGATAATAATTCTTTAGATTTATTAAGATTCTGGATATAGGAGGAGAATAATGTTTAGTAAAAAGTTTGTTTTTTTCTTTGTGTCATTAAGTTTGCTATTAGGACTTTTACTTTCCTTTATGAAGATAAACTATGTATTTGATAAAATTGATAATACGAATATAACAAATTTAAATAAGGAAAGATTTTCATCCACACAATATGATGTAATGAAAAAGAATTATTCTGATAAATTTTTAATTTTATGTGGAAATGGAGAAGAAGATAATAAAATCTACGAGAACTTTAAAGTTATTCTTGAAGGTATGGACAAACAATTAATTAAGTTGCCAATAACAGATTTTAAGGGAGATACTGATTGTTATAGAGGTATTATCATAAACACTGAAAACCTAGAAACCTTTAATTATTTTTCTGAATTAATATCTTATGTAAAAAAAGGTGGAAATTTAATATTTTCTCAACGTCCACTTATAAGTGATAATTTAAAATCTATTTCTAAAGATATAGGCATAGAAAAAATATTTTTAGATGAGCCAATAAGTGTAAATTCTATGTATGTTATGTCTAATATATTAATAAAAGGATATGGATTAAAGAGGACTGAAGATACAGAAAATAGTTCTTTAAAGGTTGAACTAACTAAAGATTCTCTAGTTCATATAAAAGCTGATAAGGATATACCTCTTCTATGGGAAAAAAATCTAGAAAGTGGTAAAATCATCTTTTCAAACGGTCAATTTTTAGGTGAAAAAGGAAACAGAGGACTTCTTACTGGTGTTCTTTATAGAACAGGAAAGAATTTTATTTATCCAATAATTAATTCAAAAGTATTTTATATAGATGATTTTCCAGCTCCTATACCTAAAAATATTTCTAAAAATATTTATGAAGAATATCATATGAATGATCAAAAATTCTTTGCAAATATATGGTGGCCAGATATTGTTGGAATTTGTAGTAAATATAATCTTAAACCAACAGGGTATTTAATATATAATTATCAAGATGTAACTAAGGATATAGAAAATTTTCAAGGTGATATTTATTATAAAAATCTTATAACTCAAGGAAGAAATTTATTTAAAGTAGGGGGAGAACTTGGAATACATGGTTTTAATCATCAACCCTTAAGAATAGAGAAATATAATGATGATAGTTTAGGATATAATGATTGGAAAGATTATAATTCAATGGTTAATGCACAAATAGCATTAAATAAATTTGTACATACGATTTATCCTAATTATGAGGTTAAAGGTTATGTACCTCCGTCTAATATAATTAGTAAGGAAGGAATTAATGCTTTAAAGGAAGGATTCCCAAGTATAAATGTTATTTCATCTCTTTATGTTGTTGCAAGTGAAGAGATTGCTTATGAACAAGAGTTTTCGAAGGGATCAAATGGCATATATAACTTCCCAAGATATAGCTCTGGTTATGATTATGAAGAATTCGATAAATGGATGATATATAATGGAATAACTATAAACGGAGTATTTTCTCACTTTATACATCCTGATGATATACTAGATCCTGAAAGAAATCATGGTTTGTCATGGGAAGGCCTAAAAAAAGATTTTACTAAATTAATGAGCGAAGTATATAATAATTTTAAATGGCTAAAATCTGATACTATTTCTCAAGGTGTAGGTGCTTTAAATGAGTATATAACAACTAAAAGTGCGTTTTCATATGAAGAAAACTCTATAAAAGGTTATTTAGAATCTTCTGGAAAAAATGATTATTTTATTTTAAGAACAGATAAACCTGTAACAAAAAGTAGAGGATGCTCTTATGAAAAAGTAGATGATGAATTGTATCTTATTCATTCTACTGAAACTGATTTTGAAATAATATTAGGAGGAAATTAATAGAATGAAAATTTGCTTAATAGCAGAAGGTAGTTATCCGTATGTAACAGGAGGAGTTTCTAGTTGGATTCAAATGCTTGTTAGCAATATGCCTGAACATGAATTTATAATATTTGCTATAAATGCAAATAAAAATGAACACAATTCTTACAAGTACGAAATCCCAGATAATGTAGTTGAAATAAGGGATATATACCTTGACGTAGATAAATATAAACAAAAGAAAAATAATATTAAACTTTCTCTTAGTGCTAAAGAAAAAAATCTTATCTTAAAATTTATAATAGGTGAATACTTTGACTGGCAAGATTTTTTTGATTGCATGAAAAGGCTAAAAAATATTAATACAGTTGATATACTAATGAGTGAAGATTTCTTTGATATTGTAAGTGAAGCTGCAACAAAGTATTATCCATATATAGTTTTTAATCATTTCTTTTGGACAATACGTTCTATGATGATAACTATATTGGAAATATTAAAAAGTAATATACCAAAGGCTGATATATACCATAGTGTATCTACAGGCTATGCAGGTCTTGTAGGTGCTCTTGGAAAATATTATTACAAGGATTCTAAATTTATATTAACAGAACATGGCATATATACTAGAGAAAGAGAAGAGGAAATAATTAAGGCAGATTGGGTAAAAGGATATTTTAAAGATAGTTGGATTAAATATTTTTATAATTTATCTAGAGCTGCTTATACTTATACAGATCAAGTATTTACCTTATTCAAAAAAAATAAAGAATTAGAAATAGAGTTAGGATGTAAAGAAGATAAAATTCAAATAATACCTAATGGAGTTAAATTAGAAAGATTTTCTCATATAAATAAAAAGAAAGACGATGACTCAATAATTAATATAGGTGCTATAGTTAGGGTAGTTCCTATAAAGGACGTAAAAACAATAATACAAGCCTTTACATTGGCAAATGAAACCATCAAAAATATGAAACTTTATATTATGGGACCTATGGATGAAGATAAAGATTATACAAAGGAATGCATGGACTTTGTTGAAGCTTCTGGTAATAAAAATATAGTATTTACAGATAGGATTAACGTTTTGGATTATATAGGGAAAATGGATATACTTATATTAGGTAGTATTAGTGAAGGTCAACCCTTATCTGTTTTAGAAGGCATGGCTACTAAAAAACCTTATATAACAACAAATGTAGGTTCTTGCAAAGAGCTATTGTATGGAAATAACGATGGATTAGGGCATTGTGGAATAGTTGTTCCTGTTATGGGTTATTATCAAATGGCTCAGAGTATAATTAAACTATCTAGAGATGAAAATCTTAGAAAAGAAATGGGAGAAATAGGTTTTAAAAGAGCTTCTTTATTCTATACACAGGAACAATTTATAGAAAAATATAGAAAAATATATAGAGAGTTGGTTTAGTATATGGCTGGAATTGGATTTGAATTAAAAAAGATAATTGATAGAGATAATATTTTTGCTAAAGCAAGAGTATATTTTATGTCGTCTTTAATAACTGTTGGCCCAATGATCATTTGTATAACTTTATTTTTAGTAATGCAAAGATTATTAAAAAATTTTGGTGCCTCTTATGCTAATATACAAATATTTAATGCAGTAATAATATATTCTTTTTTGATATCTTATATAAGTTCAAATGGCATAAGTATGCTTATGTCTAGATATATATCAGATTGTATCTATACAAAAAAAAGTGGATGTATATTTGAATCATTCTTAGGAGTAAGTATTATTTGTAGTTTAATAAGCACCATAGTTGTAAGCATACTTTTAATTAATTCTCCATTAAATTTAATGATAAAAAGTATTTGTTTTATGATTACAATAATATTATCCCTGATTTGGTTAGAAATAATATACTTATCTGCAATTAAGGAATATTTGCAGATAGTATCTTTTTTTCTAATAGGAATTTCAATAGTTATTTTAGGTAGTATATTAGGTATAAAGTTTTTAGGTATATCACCAATATATAGTGCTTTGTTATTTTCACTAGCTGGTTATGTTTTCATTGTAATATCTTTTATTGTTCTTTTATACAAAGTCTTCGGAATAAAAGATTTGAAATTATCTAACTGTTTAAACTTTATTAATAGTATAGATAAATATTATGAACTATTATTTATAGGGTTATTTTTATCTCTAGGTGCATATTTCCCTAAC
The DNA here is from genome assembly GCF_029258205.1 of Clostridium sp. Taxonomy (GTDB): domain Bacteria; phylum Bacillota; class Clostridia; order Clostridiales; family Clostridiaceae; genus Sarcina. Next base: position 6,436 of record NZ_JARHZJ010000049.1, on the reverse strand, counting down.
ATGCTTATTTGGTTAACACCTAATGCTACTTTAGTAGAAGACACTTTTAGAATTGCATCCTTTTATGATGTTCCTAGTTTTTATGCATTCTTAAGTGTTATACCTTCTGTAGTGATATTTACAGTAAAAATAGAAACAGCTATATATCCTAAGTATAAAGAGTTTTATAATTTTGTAAGAGAGAGTGGAAGTATAAATGAAATCAGAAGATCAAAAAAAATTCTTATAGATACTATAATACTTCATATGACACATATGATTGAAGTTCAATTTATAGCTAGCTTTGCATGTATTGTCTTTGGATTTAAAATACTTCCTAATATGGGATTTGCAAGTGATTCTTTAGAAATTTTTGGAATATTAACCTTAGGTTCAATATCATATATATCTATGAGTTTTTTGATTCTAATACTTTTATATTTTGATGCTAGAAAGGATGCATTACAAGTATCTTTAGTATTTTTTATAACTACAGTTTCACTGTCAATAATAACTGTTATTATTGGACCAGAGTATTATGGGTATGGATTTTTCATAAGTAGTATAATTTCTGTAGTATTTGCATTTAATAGAATTAATAACTTTTTCAAAATAATAGAATATAGAACCTTTGCATCTCAACCAATTTTTCAAGTTGAAGAAAAGGGCTTTTTTAGCAGAATATATGATTTTTTTAATAATGAAAATAGAAAAGAAGTTTAATGTATTTTACATTAAACTTCTTTTTATATTATATTTTTATAGAACCTATTTTAAAATAATTTAATAAAACCTCTTCATCATTTCCAAATTTTATTGAAGCTTTTTTAGTTGAAGGATCTAAAATACCTAAGGCTATTGTATATTCACCTTTTTCTAGATTTTTATCTAATTCTATATTTGCATTAATGTTATTTTCACCTGGAAGCCAATTTCTTATATCTTCTTTTAATAATGTTTTGTTTTTTATATTATTTTCTTTATCTATAAGAACAAATTCCACAGGCCAATTAAAATAAAAAGGTGCAATTCCTTTATTTTTAATCTTTAGTTTTATATTTATCTTATTAGTGAAATTTGATTTAAAATATTTAGATTCTTCAATAACAAATTTATAACCTATGGTATTTAAAATTCTATCATAACTTTCTTTATATTTGTTATCTTTATCAGCGGGACAATTAGGACCTATAAACGTAGTATGCAAACTTTTTAATTGATCTATAATAGCTTCTATGGAAAATTTCTTAAAATAATTTATATTTTGGTCACCATAAGCAAACTCTCCGCCAGATGGAGCGCTTTTCCAAAAGTCTTTCATTTCAGGTTCATCTGTTTTTAATAACTCGTTATAGTATCCATTATTAACCCAATACAAAAATTTATCTGTAGAATTTTTATCTCCTATCATATCATTAAATAAACCAAAGTTATTTTGTTTAGCTATTTTAAAAGGACGTCTCATCATCATTATTTTATTAGGAAAGTATTGCAAATATGGTTTAACATATTCATTTGCACTAGATTCATCTGGAAATTTTAGTTTTATTTTATCATCCTCATAAGTATGCCATTCTCCCCAATGACCAATACTCCCTAACTCTATAAAAGCTATTTCAGAAGAAGAGTTATATCTTTCTCCTAAAGCTTTAATAAGTTTTTCATGGTAATATATTAAAGTTTTATTTTCATAGTTAGGACTAAAACCTTTACCATATGGAATATCATACCAAACACCATCACCATCTATTTCATCATATAACCATTTAGGTATTTGCATTGAATTTTCTTTGTTAGGATAATCCAAAACTATCCTAATTATCATTTTTATATTTTTAGATTTCCAATAGTCAAAATTAAATTTTTCCTCTATATTTTTAAAGTCATAATTTCCTTTTGATGGCTCTAAATCACTCCAGTATAAATTAGCATAAACCAAGGAATGTGGTTGAATATAGTCTTTGTACTTAGCATCTGGTGCCCATCCCATAAAAGGATTAATTAAAACTTCATTAGATATTTTAGGTTTATATATAATATTTTTATTTGTATTCTTATATATAAAGAAGAGGAGTATAACTGTTGCAATACATGTAATAATTAAGAAATATACTTTACTTTTTATATTCATACTTTTATTAGTCACTCCTTTAAATTTAAGTGTACTAAAAGAATACATTAAATAGTTTTAAAAATCAATTATTATAGAATAGAGTGAATAAAAAAGGGAAAAGTTATTTTAAGGAATCTGTTTGAAAACAAGTTATTAGTATATTTGTTTTATTACATAGTTTTGATCTGTTAAAGATTTTTTAATTTCATCTATATGAGAGTAACCATTGGTCTCCAAAGTTACTTCTATAACCATATTCTTAAGAGCATCTGTTGCTTTAAAGTGATCATGTTCAAGTTTTACTATATTTGCATTGGTATCAGCAAGTATTTTAGCAATTTTTAATATTTGTCCTGGTTTATGAGGAACTTCTAAGCTAAATCCAAAAAGTCTACCTTTAGCAACTAAAGCACTATTTATTAATGAAGTTATAGTAACCATATCTATATTACCACCACTTATTATTGATACCACATTTTTATTTTTAAAATTCAATTTAGAAGAGGCTGCTAATGATACCGCTCCAGAAGCTTCTGCTAAAAGTTTATGTTTTTCACTTAATGTAAAAAACGCCTCAACAATTTCATGGTCTGAAACAGTTATTATATCGTCAACATATTCTTTTATAAATTTAAATGTTAAATCACCAGGTCTTTTTACTGCAATTCCATCAGCAATTGTATCAACAGAGTCTAGACTAACTATTTCTCCTGTCTTAAAACTTTTAACCATTGCATTCGCACCTTCAGCCTGCACCCCAATTATTTTCACATTAGGATTTAATTCCTTAGCCGCTAGAGTAACTCCGCTTATTAAACCGCCTCCGCCTATAGGACAAAGAATAACATCTATATCTTTCAAATCTTCAAATATTTCTAAAGCTACTGTACCTTGTCCAAAAATTACATCAATATCGTTAAATGGATGTATGAATATAGCTTCTTGTTCCTGTTCAATTTTTTTAGCTTCATTAAAAGCATCATCATATACATAACCTGATAAAATAACATTTCCTCCTAAATCCTTTGTTGATTGAATTTTTAGTAGAGGAGTAGTCTTTGGCATTACTATAGTTGATTTTACATTAGCTTGTGATGCGGCAAAAGCTACGCCTTGAGCATGATTTCCAGCAGAAGAGCAAACAACCCCTTTTGCTTTATCTTCATCTGATAAAGATCTTATTTTATTTAATGCACCTCTTATTTTATAAGCGCCTGTTAATTGTAAATTTTCACATTTCATATACACTTGGTTTCCAGATTTCTTTGAAAATACCTCACTGTATATTAAAGGTGTTTTTATAACTATATCTTCTATATTCTTTTTAGCTTTAATAATTTTTTCTAAATACAAAATAATCACTCCCCACTTCTCATCATGTAAACCTTTTATAAGTTAATTATAACAAATAAAAGAATTTTTTTACAGATAATATTATTTTAAAAAGTATATTAAATAATAGTAAATGAAGTTCATAATTATGTCAGATTCTATAGTTAATTTAAAAAAGAATAGTAATGAAGAAATTCTAGATTATAGTTATCTTTATTATTTTTCCATTCTAATATCTAAACACGATATTAGAATAGGCTTTTTAATTTGTAAGGTTAATTAAATTAGTAACTATAAACTATATTATTTTATTTACAATGTATATTTGCTATAATTTAGGTTATACTTAATTATATATTTATATAAAATAATAGTATTACTTTTATATGTAATACTAATAGTATTACATATTTCAAATAAATACTTTTAAATAATTTCACTAAGAATAACTTTTGTTCAAATAGTGTTACGAAAGATATCCGCGAATTAAATTAAGTTAAAAATGATTTAATTTAATATTAATTTAAAATACATATAATTTCTTAAAAGCACCTTAATTAATAACTTCGCTAAATATACATTTAGCGAAGTTATTGTGTTTTTAAAAAAAATATGCTACAATATAGTCATACCAAGGCTTTGAAAGGATTTTACACTATGAATAATGAAGGAAATCAATTAGAAAATTTTCAATACTCACAAGGAATTAAAGAATTATTAAATATAAATTTAAGTAATGATGATTTAAATAATCTTGATCATATATACAACTATTACGATTCTCAAAATATTGAGCGTAACTATGAAAATTTAATTGAAGATATTTATATTTTTATTTTCAAGAGAAAATTTGGTATTAAACAATTAGCAGAAATCTATAAAGTTAATCAAAGGATAATCAAAAGATGGTTAAAAGAGCTTGGGATGGACAAACTTTTAGAAGTAGAAAAAAGCTTTGATTCTGACGTAAAATTAAATTTCAAAATCAGTAATTCAGATGAATTACTCGAAAAAAACAAAATAAAATTTGATTTTTTAGAGAGATCGAAATATCCAAAAAGGGTTATTGAATTCTTGAACTACTTAGAAAATGTAAAAGGAAAATCTCTAAATACTATCAAAGGATATTCAGTTGACTTAGGATTATTTTTTAAATTTTTAAAAGTCTATAAAGGTCTAGAAAATACTATCGAATTAGAAAAAATTGAAGAAGTTGAAATTTCTGATTTAGGTGATGATTTTATAAAAAACATAAACTTATCTGACATCTATGCATTTTTGTCTTTTTTAGAAAAAATCAGAAATAACAGTGCGTATGCTAGAGCTAGAAAAGTTGCTACTTTAAAATCTTTTTTTAAGTTTTTAAATTCTAAAATAAAGCTAATAGATGAAAACCCCACAGTAGAATTAGAATCTCCAAAGATAAATAAAAGACATCCAGTTTATTTAACCTTAGAACAAAGCATAACAGTTTTAAACTCTATGGATAAAGCAAATAAAAATTATTATAGAGATTATTGTATACTTACTTTATTTTTAAACTGCGGAATGCGATTATCTGAACTTTGTAATATTAAAATAGAAAAAATTAAATCAGATACCTTAACCATTATAGGTAAAGGAAATAAAGAAAGAACAGTTTATTTAAATAAAGCTTCAATTACAGCGATAGAAAACTATCTAAAAAATAGAAATGATTTAAAAGCTACTGAAGAAGCTAAAAAATACTTATTTTTATCAAGTAAATATAGACCTATAAATAAAAGAAGCGTTGAAATTTTAGTGAAAAAACATATAGAAAACGCAGGGTTTAAAGATCAAAAATATACTCCACATAAACTTAGACACACTGCCGCTACACTCATGTATAAGTATGGTAATGTAGATATAAGAAGCTTACAAAATATATTAGGTCACGAAAATATTTCAACAACTCAAATATATACCCATGTAGATGATGAAACTTTAAGAGAAGCAGTTAAAACTAATCCTTTAGCAAATATAAAATAGAAATATATCTTAATTTTATAAAGAAAACACGAGGATAGAACATATGTTCTATCCTCGTGTTTTTAGCATTTTTAAAAGAAACACTCTTCTAATTTTCTTTTATTTTAAGTTTTCTAACTCCTGGAAATACTTCTTCTGTCATTTCTTCCATAGTTAAATCATCATTTAAATCTATATCTTCAAGATATTCAATATGATCAAAAGCATCCTCATATTCATCTTGCTTAGCTAAATACTCTTCCCAAGTTTCTGTTGTAAGTTCTTCTTCTAAATCATCTTCCATTTCTTCTTGTTCTTCTTCAACAAGTTTTTTAAGAGTTTCTTCTATTTTTTTATTTTCTTCAACTTCTTTTGCTATATCAGCTATTCTTATGGCTTTTGTATCTATTCCTTGCATCTCTAGACAATCACCGCAATTATCACAAATTCTTCCATTATATACATCACAATAATCATCATCATTAAATACTTTTTTATCCATAAAGTCACCTCTTATTTAAAAATTATCTTTTCATTATAACAAATATGTTCTTTTTTATCAAATAAAAAGTTATTTTATGTAAATATTACCTTTTTAATCATTTTTATTAAAGTCATTATCATGAGAACATAAGTTTGCTATACTCGCCTTACTGTGGTATAATATTGCTAAAGAATCGTGAGGTGCAATTACTATGATTATCAAGGAAAATTCAGATAAACAAACTCAAATATATAATTTTTTAATTGAATTTACAAAATCAAAAGGGTATCCACCTTCAGTTAGAGAGATATGCCAAGCAGTTAGCTTGAAATCAACCTCAACTGTTCATGGACATTTAAAGAGATTAGAGAAAAAAGGATTAATATATAGAGATCCAACCAAACCAAGAGCCTTAGAAATAGTAGAATTATCTAATGAAGAAAATGAATTAATAGATATTCCTATAATAGGTAAAGTTACTGCTGGTATGCCTATTTTAGCTACAGAGAATATAGAAGATATGTTCCAAATACCTATAA
>NZ_JARHZJ010000022.1 GCF_029258205.1 Clostridium sp. | reverse complement strand
AATTATTATTGATTTTTTTATACTATATAGTATAATTTAATTAAACGAAATCAATAATTTATTGGGAGGTAAAGATTATGAGTTTAGCAAGATTAATAGAAGAAAAAAGAAAAGCTAAAGCTAGAGTAGAAAGAAATAAAAAAGCTAAAGTAGCTGTAACTGGAGCTGCTGTTGGTACATTAGCTGGAGTATTAGGCGGTTTACTATTTGCTCCTAAGTCTGGAAAAGAAACAAGAAATGATATCAAAGAGAATTCAAAAAAGGCTGCTCAAAAGTTAAATGATAAAGGTATTGAATTAAAAGAAAATTTAAATACACAAGTTGCAAAGGGAAAAGAAAACATTTCTGATGCTAAGAACAAAATAAAAGAATACCTTAATAGTAAAAAATGTAAAAACATTGAAGAAGCTGTAGAAAAAAACTTAAATACTCCTGTTGAAGTTGCAGATGAAGCTACTTCTGTAGAAACTGAAGAAGTTAAATAAGATAACTAATAATTATGTATATAGATTTAAATTTTATTTATCTATTATTAGCTTTATTAGGTTGTGTGGCTATTGTTTATTTGATACTGACATTAAACAAAGTTTTAAAGTTAGTATCAAATATAAATAGTCTTTTAGATCAAAATAAGGACAACCTTACTAAGACTATTAACGATTTGCCTACAATAGCTGATAATGTTAATGATGCTTGTCAAAACATTAAAGATATATCTGATGTCGCAACTGAAACTACAGCTGACTTAATTGTTGCTAAAGAAAATATAGAATCTAATGTTGAAACAGTTAAAGAAATCGCTAAGATAATTAATCAAGTTTTTTTTAAAAAATAAGAAAGCTCATTCCAATCTAAATCCTTTAAGATTTTTTTGGAATGAGTTTTTATTTAAATTAATTCGCTTGTATAAACTTCTAACGCTAAGTAATCTTTCCTTTGAAGATTTTTAATTTCTTCACCATTAGTATTTATTATTCCAGTAGTTTTTGAAGTCTTATCAGATTGAACTAAACCTCAATTTAATACAGAGGTACATAATATTGTAGTTATAGCCATAAAGCAAATATTTTTCAGTCTCATTCTAAAATTCTCCCTTTAAATATCTACTTATTATTAATTAAACACTATGCTTTATCTTCCTATTAAGATATTACAGAAGATATTTTATGTAAAGTTATATTTATAAACATATTTTCTTTTTTCTTTTGCATCCAACATATGTCCGTGATTATTTATTAAAAAATTTAGTGTAAGATGATTAAAAGTTTCAAAAGAATCAATATTACATATATGACCACAATTTTTTAATACTACAACATCTTCTTCCGGTACAAACTTTTTTATAGTAGGAAGAAAAACATGGTCTTGATCTCCCATAATAAAAATCTTCTTAACACTTTTCTTTACATATTTATAATTTTCTAGATGTTCTCTCATAAGCTCAACCCATATAAAACATTCATTTTTATCTAATTTTTTAGCAGACTTTAAAAATATATTTCTTGAAAGCTTATGATTTTTACATGGCATTGACATATACGCTACAATTTTATAAAAGATTTCTTTTGGAATAATATTCTTGGTAAATAAGGCTAAATTCAAAAAAAATTTAGACTTTAAATTCATACCTACAATTCCTCCCCCTAATATCATAGAAGAAACTCTATTAGGAAAATAATTTTCAAATTGCATTCCAACTATAGTACCAAGGGATATACCTAATAAATTTACTTTTTCTATATTTAACTTATCTATTATCTCTACAATATCTTCACAAATGTATTTAAAAGATATTTCACCTTTAGCTTTTTGCATGTTTTTCAAAGTATGATTTTGTGAATTTCCATGACCATGAAGGTCCACTAAAAGTAAGTTGTAATTTTCTGATAGTACATCTATTTGCTTTTTAAATATATTCAAATTTCCACCTATTCCGTGAAGCATCAGAATCCATTCTTTATCCTTGCGGAGATATTTATTATTTACTACTTTATAATATAGCATCTATATTGCGCTCCTTAACATTCTGATTTAAAAATTTTAATGTTTTTTCTTATAAGTTAATATCCTAATCCATTTATCAGAAAATTTTTAAGTCATATATTACATAATTTTTAAATTTATATTTTTAAAGCTATTTTAATTCCCATATAATTATGTTTCTTAAATTCTATCATCTTTTTCACTCTTATATCCCAATGTCTATGGATATTTGAACAAAATTTTACACAGCATTAACATTGTTTAAACTTAATCAATATTACCTTATTGTAATTAAGGTTATTTCAGGTCTATTCACAATTCTCATTTTAAAAAAACCATTTCCAAGACCTCTACTTAAAATCATAGATGAATCTTTTTCTATGAAAATACCTTTTTTTCTTTCCATTAAATTATTAAATATATATCTATTTATAGCTCTAGTGTATCCTGAAAAAGTAATGTCACTTCCCCACTTTACATAAGCCTCAAAATTTACTACATCATTTGCTAGAACAATATTAAATTCACTTCTATTAGGTTTCCCTAATTTATTTACTATATCTTCTTTTGAAAATACATTTTCTTTTTTTCTTTTTTCTTTTAAAAAATTAGACTTTATTTCATCCCCTATGTAAATTCCATAAATATTTAATTTCCCCTCATTTTTTATAAGTGAAACTTTACTATTATTTAAAAGTATTACTCCTATATCCACTAATTCCTTTAAATAATCTCTATATTTATCATATTTTCTTCCACTTAAGTTTTTACATCCTTCAATAGAATAATAAATTGGATAAAAACTTCTTAAAATTTTACAAAGTTCTAAAAAAACAAAATTCTTATCTAAAGACGAGGTTAGCATATTCCCAGTGGTGACAATAATATCTGGCTTTAAAAAATTGATTTTTTCTATAAGTCTATAATTTTCACTCCCAAAGGTTTTTCCATATAAATTATTTAAATGTAAAATTTTAAATCCTCTAAAAGCCTTAGGAGTTTTTCTAGAAAACAACTCATATTCATTTATAAAAATACTATTGTTTTCATAAACTAAATACGCAGTAGTAGCAATTCCAAAAATTGAAGTTATTTTTACCAAATCTGAAATCTCATTCATGAGAGTACTAATCCTTTAACTTTTTGCTCTTATATTTTATATATGAATATAAAAATATAATTAAAACTCAATAACCCATTTTACTTTTACTTCATTTATTTCCAAATATTGGGTTTTATGGTATTATTATTTAAGATAGGAGGTGTACTTGTTGCAATTTTAGTTAAATTTAATAAAATATAATACCTAAAGCAACATAATATATTTATGAATTCATTATCTGAAAGAAACATATCTACCTTAAATAAAAAATCATACTTAAAAATAAAAAATTTAATAATTTTTTCTGTAATAGTTTTTTTAGGCTCTTATTTTTTAACTAATTACCTAATTTTCAAAGCATATATTCCTACTGGATCTATGAAGCCCACAATACTAGAAGAAGATGAAGTAATTGTAAGTAAACTTTACACTAGTATAAATAGAGGAGATATCTTTGTATTTAGTCATGAATCTTCTAAAGAATTGCTTATAAAAAGGGTGGTTGGTCTTCCTGGGGAAAAGGTTCAGGTAAAAGATGGTCTTTTATATGTAAATGATACTTTAATTAATGAACCTTATGTTAAAAATAACGAATCAATGAATAAAACTTTTTACGTTCCAGAAGGACACTACTTATTTTTTGGCGATAATAGAGCAAGATCACAAGATGCACGAAGATGGGAAAATCCCTATGTCCCTAAAGAAAACTTAGATGGAAAAGCTCTTTTTACTGTATATCCTAAAGAAAGAATTGGATTTTTAAAATAAATTTTATATATAATAAAAAGTCCTATAAGCTAAGGGATACTTATAGGACAAATGCATATATATATGAAATATAGGGAAATTAGGTTTATGCTTTAACCTGTTAACATTATATTAACATACCGTTACACATTTTTCAAGATTTTTTTTCAAAAAATAAACATTTTTTGATTCTAATCCCTATAAACAAACAATTTTTTTTAAAATTGAGCTTTATTCACTATATTTCATTCTTAAATTTAAATTTTCTAATAATATTCAACTTAAACTTATTTTTATAAGTTTCTTTCAGTCTTTTTCTTAATATTTTTCTAATAATATAGAATTGAAAACCATTCTTTAATATAAAAAATCATATATTTAGTTTATATGTTTACTTTGGAATCCTTCTCTCTTTATAGAGTGTTTTTTTAATGTTCTATTATTATTTTTTCCTTCTTCACTAGTTATTGGAGTTTGAAAATTACACTTCTCCATTCTTGCTACCTTATTGTCTGGTTGACTATCCTTTGTCATAAGTACTCCTCCTTAGTTAGTTGAATTTAATTTTATTTTTCTCATAAAAACAAAATATTATTATGGTAAATAATTATATTTATATTTATTTTTATAAAATATATCAGATGAATCCTTATATACTCCAATTATTAATATTTCATCAAATCTTTTTAATTCTATTGCCTCCTGAGCTTCCATATCTAAGTTTGCCACTTCTTCACATAAGTAAGCTATTGCATAAGCTTCTCTATCATTAAAGATAATAGTGTCTATTATAACTGGAAATTTAACTATGTCTTCTCCTATTAACATATCTACTGATCTAAAGGCATCAGAAATATCTTTAGCACTTTCACCTCTATCTCTAGCCATATTTATAAACCAATTCTCATATTCCTCTATTGTTTTCTTTGGAACTTCAAAATTTTTTAATGTTTTATCATTATCAAAATAAGTTTTTAAATCTTCTTTATTTATTTTCGTATTACTATTCCTAAACTGTTTAAACTTATCTTTAGATTGTATTGATATATCTCTTTTTTCATTTTCTTCAACTTCAATTTCATTGTCAATAAAATTTATGGCAATTTCATTTCCTTGCCTTCCACAAGCTATTAAATTACATACTAAGATTATATTTAATAAAATTAGGCTTACCCTTTTCATAAATTCACCTCAGTATATTTTTACCTTTTTCCCCAAACTCTATTCAAACAAAAACTCAAAAGAAAAAGCTTTAAAAATAATAAAAAGCTGTATAAAAACAACTATAACCCTTATAAATATATTACGATAATTACTGAATTTCGCTAAGAATTTATAGCAATTACTACGAAGATTTTACTAAAGCGAAAAACTTCCTTCGGTCAAACAGTTTCGCTTCTTAACGTAAAATCTTCTACGTAATAGCTTAAATTCTAAAGCTTATTCAGATATTATCTTCATATTATTTATAAGTTTTAATGTAAGTTATTTTTTATACAGCTTATTGAAATTCAAATTTATAAATATATATTTAACTTAATTAGAGTATTATTAATAGTAATAAAATTTTATATTTTAAACAACACTAGAGATAGTATTAAAGAGTTTAACTCTTTAAAATAATCACTAATTAAGTTAAAACAAGATATTTTATTATTTTTTATTTATAACTTTCTCATATATAAAGTGTGAGAATAATGAATTTGACCATGCAAACCAATCTCTTGTAAACTTAGCTGGGTCATCTACATGAAAACCTTCATGCATATATCCAGTGCCTGCATCAGTATCTTTTAATAATTTAATTAACTTATCTATTTCCTCTTGATTATTTGTTGTTAATCCCTGCATTGATAAAGCTATATGCCAAATATATTGGTCTGGAGTATGTGGACTTCCAATTCCTTTAGCAGCTTTTCCTTCAAAGAAGAATCTATTATTTTTGCTTAAAATAAATTTTCTAGTATTTTGGTAAACTTCATCCTCAATTCCTTTATACTCTAAGTAAGGAATCGATAAAAGACTTGGTACATTAGCATCGTCCATGAAGTTATAATTACCCATACCATCAGTTTCATAAGCATAAACTTCTCCAAATCCTTCTTTATAAACTTTTCCATGCTTTTCTATAGCATTGTCTATTTCTTCTCTCAAACTATAAGCTTTTTCTTTAAGCTCTTCATCCTTATAAACCTTCTCTGCAATTTCTGAAATATATCTTAAAACAACTACAGCGAACATGTTTGCTGGAATTAAGTATCCATATTCACAAGCATCATCACTTGGCCTAAATCCTGACCATGTCATTCCTGTATAAGCAACTGGAGTTCCTAACCCTTCATGGCTTAAAGTGTCAGTTACTGAACAATTTAATCTTTGGAAACTATAATCTGATTTTTCTCTATGATATTGCTCAACTCTCCAAAGATCTATTATCATATTAAAAGCTTTTTTAATATCATCATTAAAGAAAGTTTTATCACCAGATTTTTTCCAATACTTATATATTAATCTAACTGGATAACATAGTGAATCTATTTCATACTTTCTTTCCCAAACCCAAGGACTATCCTTAGTTATATCATTGTCCCACTTTTGTCCGTTAGGTTCCTTATTAAATGCATTTGCATATGGATCTATGAATATACATTTTATTTGTCTATTGATTAATCCAGTAAAAATATCCTTTAATTCTGTATATTCATTAACAAACGGCAAGTAATGCTCTACTTGAGATGTAGAATCCCTAAGCCACATTGCAGGAATATCACCAGTAATTACAAAAGCATCTCCTTCTGAAACTTCTAAAGTTGTATCCATTGTATTTATAAAACAATTATAAAATAATTCTTGTAATTTCTTATCCTCTATTTTAGCTGATAAATCTTTACCAATTTTTCTTACACTTTCTTTTAATTCATTAGTTGATAAACTCATTTTACTCTACCCCCAAGTTAAAATATTTATTATTTAGCTATTTTCTAAATAAAACTAAATTTTTATGAAACGTTATTTTTAGGCACTAATTAAAATCAAAATAATTTTTCAAAAATCACCATTAACTAAAAACTAAATTTATTTAAATGCTTTACTTTATTACTTAGCTAAAAGTTAACCTGATTTTATAGAATATCCAATCAACTTCAGATACATTGTATACCATTTCATATTTGTAATAAATATACTTTTTTAAAGTTCTTTATGTTTCTAAAATTTATCACTTAAATCTAGAAACTAGACAAGTTAAGACTAAATAACTTTAAATATATAAAAATGAATCTCTATGAAAGTTTTGATACAATCTAGCTTAAAATAAAAGAGCTAAAAGATTTTAAAAATTATTATTCTAAAGTTCTAAAAATCTTTTAACTCTCATATTATTTAATTCTCATGATCTTATATTACCAACTAAAATTATAATTTTTTAGCTATTAAGAATTTTATTTTTATTCCTTGTTTTGAGAACATTTCCTCATGCTCTGTTACTACATTATATTCATATCCACTATTATGTAGATCACGAGTTATGTAAGTTATCTCAAAATTACATTCTTTAAAATATTCTAAAGATTCTTCAAAAAGCTCATCATCATCAGTTTTAAAATGGATTTCCCCACCATCAACTAAGAAATCTCTATATTTTGTTAACTGTCTTGTGTGAGTTAATCTTCTCTTCTTGTGTCTATCTTTAGGCCATGGATTACAGAAATTTATATAAATTCTTTCTATCTTGTCATTACTACCTAATATAGTATCTATTAAAGCAATCTCTTGAGGCATTAATTTAACATTATCTAAAGGTTTATTTTTCTCATCATATGCTTTTTCTATATTTCTTTTAGCTAAAACAAGAACTTCATCTTTTATGTCTATTGCTATATAGTTTATATCTAGATGGTCAGAACCATGTACAGCCATAAATGTTCCTTTTCCACATCCTAATTCTAAATATATTGGGTTTTCTGTATTTTTAAAAGTATTTTTCCAATTATCTCTATTCTCTTTTGGATTAGCTACAAAGAAGTCACATGCTTCTAATTCTGGTCTAGCCCAAGGCTTTCTTCTCATTCTCATCTTAAAATCCACTCCATCCTTTAGTTTCAGAATTATTATACAGATTTATATGAAGTATATCAACCTTAGGATTTTCCTAATCTTATAAAAGATTATATAATTTTAAAGAACTCCTTTGGAATATACTCTATGAACTGACTTATTTCATTTCTATGTCCATATTTTCCTTGAGAATTATATGTTATAACTAACCTTTTCTTTGCACGAGTTATTGCCACATAAAAAACTCTTTTTTCTTCTGCTAAATTTCCCTCTTTAATAGCCATATAAGAAGGAAATGTATTATTTTGAATACCTGCTAAAAATACAGTATCAAACTCCAATCCCTTTGCTTGATGCACAGTTATTATTGGTATTCTAGGCTTTTTAGTTCTATTTATTATTAAAGATTCTAACTCTCCATTAGAAAGACCTGTTATTCTTATAATATCTAACAAGGCATCTCTATTACCTTTACTTTTGTCATCTAAATCTCTAAATAAAGCATATAGATCTCTTAATCTATTTAACTTTTCTTTGTTTTCATCTCCAGAATACATACTCTTAATATTAAATCCATTCATTACACAGGCAACTAATTCATAAGGTCTTTTACTTTCTGCTATTTGAAAAAGTTCATTTAATTTCTTGCTAATAGACGTAAATGCTTTTAAATGTTTTGACATTAATGCTATTCTTTCCATTGAAGTTGGAATTATCTTTTCATTTATTGCCCTAACTAAAAGTTCAGAAGTAGCAATAATATCATCCATAGCATCATGGCTTGGCTTATGTCTAGTATCATAAACATTACTTAGATTTTCTAACTTATAATTTATATTTCCTGGATAAAATCTTCTATATATGTCTAAAGTATCATAAAAAGTTTTAAACTTAGGCTTTCCTAAATTGCTTCTTTCAAGCTCGCTACATAGGATATTTATATCATATTGAACATTGTGACCTACTATTATAGAATCCTTAGAATACTCCACAAATTCCTTTAAAACTTTTTCTTTATCTTCTCCAATCCTTTGAAGCATTTCATCTGAAAAGCCATGAACATAGTAAGAGTCCTTAACTGATTTCTTATTCTTTAGAAACTTTTCAAACTTATCTACTACCTCACCATCTCTATTTAATTTTATAGCTGCTATTTGAATTATCTCATCCTCTGTAACATCAACTCCTGTACTTTCCACATCAAAAACTATTATATTTTCTTTTTCAAATTCATTTATTAGTAAAGAAAATTTTTCTCCATATTCTAATACAAGAGGATCTATATAATCTGCTAATCTTATGCCAACCTCTTTATACTTATAAGATTCTATTGCCTCTAAGGTTCTCATACCAATTCCAGTTGGCAGTCTATTAACGATTCGCTTTAAACTTAGAGAATCATATCTATTAGCTATTAATTTTAAAAATGCTAATAGATCTTTTACTTCTTGTCTCCTAAAAAACTTAAATTGATCTACAAGTATAAATTCAAAATCTGCTCCTTCATATCCACCTATTTGATAGAGCTCTTCACTAAGTCCTATATTATAGTTATTATCCCTTGTAAGAACACATACTCTTTTTAAATCTTCACCCTTTTCACATAACTTATTTACATAATCAAAGATAAATCTAGCCTCTTCTCTTAATCCTCTAGTTTCTTTTAATAGTATTTTCTCACCAACTTCTTTTGATTCTGATAAAATCCCATTCTTATACATAGTAGAAACTTTACTAGAAAAAGCATTATTCAAAAATTCTAAGGAAGCTTTATTTAAGTTTTTGGTGGCCCTATAATTCTTAGAAAAAACAATTTCTACAGGATTATATTTCTCTTTAAATTTATTAAAAATCATTTCTGGGTCAGATCCACGCCAACTATATATGGTTTGAAAGAAATCTCCACATATAAGAACATTATTTCCTTCAAAAAGCTTCTCAATTATTGAATACTCTATAATACTTGTATCCTGAACTTCATCTATATTTATATACTTAAATTTATTTTTAAGGGCCCTAACAACTTTTTTATCCTTAAATAGTTCCTTAGTAAGTAGTATCAAATCATTAAAGTCTAAAGCATGATCCTCTCTAAGCTTAGAATCATATAATGTTACTAATTCATGCCCATGAAATTTAATGTAGTTTTTAAGGTTTAAATTTAAGTTTCCTTTGTTAGTACAAACTTTATTTATTTTTTCTTCTCTAAATTTAAAAATTTCATCAATTACAGTTTTATATTCATCTAAAACTCTATCTTCTAAGATTTCTATTCTTGCTCTTTCAACCTTTATAAAATCAATAACCTTTTGAATTTGCATATTAGTAGCCATTAAATTACTTGTAGCATAGTAATAACTTAACTTACTTATAACTTCTCTACAATCATCTTCATCAAATATTGTGAAATCTGAAAAAATATCAGTATTTCTCTTTGCATAAGTTCTAACTACGTCAAAACAAAAACTATGAAAAGTTCTTATGGTTATATCCTTAGCCTCTCCCCCAACTATTTTAATTACTCTATCATTCATCTCTTTACATGCCTTATTAGTAAAAGTGATGCATAGAATTTCTGAAGGCTTTGAATTTCCATTTTTTATTATTGAAGTTACTCTCTCTGCTAAAGTATTAGTTTTTCCTGTTCCAGCAGAAGCAAGCAAAATAATATTGTTTTTTTGTTCATTTACAACCTTTTGTTGCTCTTCATTTAAATTAATCATACTAGCCTTCCTTTCCACATAAAATTCTATTGTAATTATAAATTAAGTTAAGATTTAATTAAATATAATTACAATAAAATTTTATTTACAAGTATCTATTATTTCTTTTTTAATTTTTATATAAAACTTTTATTAAAATTATTTTATAAGTTTTATACAAAAATAAAATGAAAATAAAAAATTCATTAAAAACAAAAATAGCACAAGTAAAATTTTATTACCTGTACTATTATTAAACTTATTTTCCACCAAAATATAATTATATTATTATACTAAAATTCCAATCTTCTTTTCCACAATTAAAATTTTAAATCACTTTACATAGTTTTTATTTCTAATCCAAAATGATCTGATATAACTTCTTTATTTTTCCCATTAAATATAACCCTACTTTCATAAACTTTTGTAATCTTATTAGTAAAAATTATATCTATTCTTAATTGTCCAGTGTTATCTTCCCATCCAGCTATATTTTTATTAACTGTAACTCCTGAATCCTTACTTTCCGCTAAATAATAAGTATCAATTAACCCATTACTTTTAAGAAAATCATATCCCTCATTCTTTAAAAAGGCATTATTATTGAAATCTCCCATAAAAAAGGCTCTATTTTTACTTTCTTTAGCATGTGCAAGTAAGTTTTCAACCTGAAATATGAAGCTTTCCTCTTTATCATTCCACCATCCCATGTGACAAGAATAAAAATCTATATTTTCATTATTAATATCTATTGTTGCTTTTACTATTTTTCTTGATTTCCAAAAAGTTTTAGAGCGACTTTTTGATATATAAAAGCTTTCACTATTTACTATTTTATGTTTAGTTAATATACACAATCCTTCCTCATATATATCATAACCAATATGAGAATAATCCCAAACTAGGTGGTATTCTTCTCCACCCAGTTTGTTTATTTCTTTAATTAATGCTAAACAATAATTATCTTCTTTTAAATTTCCTTCTTTAATACTAGCTTTAATACTTTGACTAGCCTCTTGAAGAGCTATAACATCATATTTCTCTTCAATTATTGTTTTTGCTAAGTATTTTATTTTGTATAATTGATCTTCCTCTAGCCAAGAATGACAGTTTAAAGTAAGTAATTTCATCTTTAATCACCTAAATACCTAATATATCTTGAATATCTGATTTTAATACATCTGCTTTAGGACCATATATAGCTTGAACCCCTTTATCTTTAACTATAAGACCTAAGGCTTTATTATCTTTCCAAGCTTTTTCATCTCCAACTTTTTCAATGTCTTTTACAGTAACACGAAGACGAGTCATGCAAGCATCTACATCTACTATATTTTCTTTTCCACCTAGTAATTCAATAGCTTTAACTGCTAATTCATCCATTGAAGCATTATTATTTGATGAATCTTTATTTGTATTTTCATCTTCATTATCAATATAGTTACCCATACGTCCTGGTGTAGCTATTTTGAATTTCTTGATTAAGAAGCTAAATACAAAGTAATTTAAGAAGAAAAATACTACTGCAACTATTATAAAGTTTATTAAATCTTTAGTTAAACCTGCATTTATCATAAGTGGTGAACGAGTCATAAGCTCTATGAATCCAAAAGCATGAACTCTTAAGTTTATTATATCAGCTATTGCAAATCCTAAACCTGCAATTACTGCATAAACTACGTATAATATTGGTGAAATAAACATGAACATAAATTCAATTGGTTCAGTTACACCAGTTAAGAATACTGCTATAGCTGCTGAGAAAAATACTGATTTATATTTTTTCTTCTTATCTGGATCAACATTTTTATACATAGCTAATGCTACCCCTATTAATGAAGCACTTGAAAGTATTACTTGTCCTACTTTGAAACGAGCAGGTACCACTGATCCTATAAGTTGATTGTATGAAGTTATGTCTCCTGCTTGCTTAAAGTTATTTAAATCAGTTATCCAAGCAAGCCACAATGGATCTTGTCCTGCAACTGCTTGTCCAGCTGTTGGACCTGTAAGTATATGATAAACTCCACCAAGCTCTGTATAGTTTATTGGAACTGTAAGCATATGATGCAATCCAAATGGTAATAATAGACGTTCTAATGTACCATATAAAAACGGTGCTACTATTGGAGCTGTATCCTTAGATGTTGCTATCCATTGACCAAAAGTATTTAATCCATATTGTACAAATGGCCATAAGAAAGAAAGTATGATTGCTGCTATTGTTGAACCTATTATAACCACAAAAGGCACAAAACGTTTACCATTAAAGAATGCTAAGGCATTAGGTAATTTATTATAATTATAGTACTTATTATATAAAGCTGCTCCTAAAAAACCTGAAATGATACCAACAAATACACCCATATTAAGTGCTGGAGCACCTAACACTGAAACAAAGTAGTCTTTGACTAACAGTGTTTGTCCTGTAAATGATTGAACGGTAGTAGTTGAATCAGCTGCTAACATAGCATTACTTACACTAAATATTACACCAGTGATTCTATTAATAAGAACAAATGCTATGGTACCTGCAAAAGCTCCTCCAGCACGTTCTTTAGCCCAAGATCCCCCTATTGCAACAGCAAATAATAAGTTTAAATTACCAATTATCGCCCAACCTATATCCTCCATCACTCTTGCTATAGTTTTTATGAAATCTACATCAATGTAAATCCCCATTACTTTACCTATTGAAATCATAAGTCCAGCAGCAGGCATTACAGCAACAACAACAAGTAATGCCTTACCAAACTTTTGCCAGAAATCAAAAGAACCTAATTTAAATTTCTTCATTCTCAAATCCCTCCAAATTATTAATATTTTACACTTATTTTAAGGTTATAGCCTATATACACTCTAAACCTTAAATTTTTTCTTTAGATATATCTAGCTAAAATACAAAACTAAAAATAAACTTTAAATTTAACTTAACTTTGTTATATTTAAATATAACAACATCTAAAAAAAACTTATATTACATTCATTCATAAAATTTTAATTTAAATTTTTATAATTATTATAAATAAAAATATAATAAGCTCTTTAAAAAAGTTTATATACTCTGCATTCATAAGGTTTTAATGTAAACTCTGTTAAATTTTCATGTACATCAACCTCATAATTGTTAAGAATTAAATTCTTAGAATTAAGTTTTTCTTTGTCATATATGTACTTGGCATTTTCTCTAGTTAAATTAGCAATTATCAAAAATTTATCATTATTTAAAGTTCTTGTATAAGCAAAAATATTTCCATCATCTTTAAGAATTAAATCATATACACCATAGATTAAAGCTTTATTAGACTTTTTAAGTTTTATAAGCTTTTTATAGAAGTTTAAAACTGAATTTTCATCTTTTTCTTCAACCTCTACATTTATTGTTTTATAATTTTCATTAACTCCTATCCAAGGTTTTCCTTCAGTAAATCCTGCATTTTTACTTGAGTTCCATTGCATAGGTGTTCTTGCATTATCTCTTGAAGTAATCCAAGCTTCTTTTAATGCTAATTCTTCTGAAACACCACTTTCAATTCTTTCATTGTAAGTATTTATAGTTTTAACATCATCATACTCAGCTATACTGTGATACTTAATATTTGTCATACCAAGTTCTTGCCCTTGATATATGAAAGGTGTTCCTTTTTGTAAGAAGTAAATTGCTCCAAAAGCTTTTGCACATTCAGTTAAATATTCTTTGTCATTTCCCCAAGTTGAAACAACTCTAGGTATATCATGATTTTCAATGAAAAGTGCATTCCATCCTTTACCTTCTAAAGAATTTTGCCAATTTGTTAGAACATCTTTATAGGCCTTCACATCAAATCCTTTTCCCTCTTCATAATTCCAAAGATTAAGATGCTCAAATTGGAATATCATATTAAATGTTCCCTGATCTTCATCCACCCAATAGTCCGCTTCATTAGCACTAACTCCATTTGCTTCTCCAACCGTAACTATATTGTACTTTGAAAAAGTTTTTTCTTTCAGTTCTTTAAGGTAAGAATTTATTCCCTCTACATTCATATGTTTTTCAAAGGATGAAACATATTTAAGTCCCTCTGGATTATCCATATCTTTAAGACCATCCTCTTTTTTTATGTGACTTATAGCATCAACTCTAAATCCATCAATTCCCTTATCAAGCCACCAGTTTATCATTTTGTATAATTCATTTCTTACCTCTTTATTTTCCCAGTTTAAATCTGGTTGCTCTTTAGCAAACAAATGTAGATAATACTGTTTACTATTCTCACAAAATTCCCAAGCTGAACCTTTAAATATACTTTCCCAATTATTAGGTTCTTCATCCTCTTTTCCATCTCTCCAAATATACCAATCTCTTTTAGGATTATCTCTTGAAGCTCTTGATTCTATAAACCATGGATGTTCATGACTAGTATGATTTATTACTAGATCTATAATAAGTTTCATCCCTCTATTATGAACCTCATTAAGTAATTGATTAAAATCATCCATAGTTCCAAACTCATCCAAAATATCTTTATAGTCACTAATATCATATCCATTATCATGATTAGGTGATTTATACATTGGACATAGCCAGATTAAATCAATACCTAGATCTTTTAAATAATCTAATTTAGATATTATACCTTGAATATCACCTATACCATCACCATTAGAATCCATAAAACTCTTAGGATAAATCTGGTAAGCGATTAATTCTTTCCACCACTTTTTATTCATATTTTCTCCTTATATTTACGTATATTGATTAAATTCTAAATCCGAATAACATGCAAACGTTTGCCTTAAATTCAAAAAAATTTGTTTTTTAGAATTCCCTAAAAAACAGATTTTAAGAATCAAACTAAAATTCAAAGTTCACGAAACTCCTTTGAATTAAGTCTCATTTTACATTTTTATAATATCAGATAATTAAATCCTTTACAAAATTGATTTAAAGAAAATTTAATTATATATTCTGGATTTATCTCTTATTTTCTCTTTTATTCTTAAATTTTCATGCAAACGTTTGCCCAATTTTCATGAGGAATTCTATCCTCTATCAATTAATTCAGTATCTACTATACAATATTTTTTTCTACCTACTAAGTTTCCGTTTAAATAATCTATAAGTAGCTTAGTTGCCTCATATCCTAATTCTCTTGCATTAATATCTATAGATGAAATTGGTGGATTTTGATATTTAGTCATAGGTGTGTTATTAAACCCTACTATTTTTACTCCTTCAATTCCCTCTTCATTTAAAAATTTATTCGCTCCTAAAGCAAGTAAATCATCTGTTGTAACAACTATCTTAGGAGTTCTTTTTAATATTATCTCCCTCATAGCTAAATACCCACATTCTTCTGAAAAATCTATTCCCTCAATAACTATAGTTTTATCATAATTTAAATTATTTGCTTTAAAAGCATCTCTAAATCCGCTTAATCTATCTTTGGAAACATTCCAACTTTTCTTTCCTCCAATAAAAGCTATGTCACTTTCTCCATCTTTTATAAATTTATCAACTAACTTAAACATTGCTTGAAAATTATCATTATCAACCCATAAAACATTTTCTTCATCTGGTCTTCCAATAACTACAAATGGGAAATTTATATCTTTTAAATATTTTATAGTCCTTTCCTCTTCTCTAACAGATAATAAACATAATCCTTCTAATAAATTATTGCTTGTAAATTCCTTTATTACCTCTAATTCATCCTCATCATTTTTACCAAAAGCATACATGATATAGTATCCATTTTCATCTGCTGACATACTCATACCTCTCATAGCTTCTACAAAAAAAGGATTCTTAAATGAATCGTCTGCTTCATTAGGCAAGACTACACCTAATATTTTTGTTTTATTATTAACAAGACTTCTAGCTATTGCATTAGGTTTATAATTTAATTTTTCTATAGCCTTATTTACTTTTATTTTAGTTTCCTCACTAATTTTTGGACTATCAGATAAAACTCTTGAAACAGTTGAAGGGGCTACATTGGCTTCTCTAGCCACATCTTTAATTGTAACTTTCACAAAATCACTCCCTCACATATTAAAATATACCATAAAATCATTTTACAATCTACCAAGTGATTTAATTGTATAAAAGAACATATTTCATAGAGTATTTATGAAAAAAATTTATTAATAATCATTGGAAATATTAAAACATAAACATTATCCTTTGTTTAACTTATAAATTCCCCTAACAAAATAAAAGACATACTAAGAGTAATATTTTTTATAAACATAATTTTTTAAATTTTTCCTCATCTTTTATTAAAGATTTATCCCTTTTTAATCCCAATAATATATTTGGTATATTATCTTTATTTTTATAAGAATTAGGAATTGATAAAAATCCTACCACAATTGAAATGATTCAAATAAAATTCATATTTACTATCTTAAAAAATAAAAAAGGGATATATCAAAAGTTTTATAAAAAACTATTTTGATATATCCTAATTTAAAATTATTTCATCAGTTTACATATGTCATTTGTGAAATCTACAGGATCTTCAATACTTAATCCTTCAACAAGCAAAGCTTGGTTATAAAGTAATTTTGTATATAGGGTAAATTTATCTTTATCCTTTTCAAGTGCATCTTTTAATGAATTAAACACTTCATGATTTGTATTAACTTCTAATACTTTTTGTGCTTTAACTCCTTGATTATTTGGCATAGCACTTAATATTTTTTCCATTTCTATTGAAACTTCACCTTCTGAAGATAAACATACTGGATAATTTTTTAGTCTACTTGAAGCTTTTACTGCACTTATTTTTTCTCCTAAAGCTTCCTTCATAGCTTCAAATATACCTTTGTTTTCTTCATTTTCTTTTTTATTTTCTTCTTCTGATTCTATGCCTAAATCACCACTAGATACTGATTTAAATTCTTTTTCTTTGTAGTTCATAAGCATTTTTATTGCAAATTCATCTACATCCTCTGTGAAATAAAGAATTTCATATCCTTTATCTAGTACCATTTCTGTTTGTGGCATTTTTTCTATTCTTTCATTAGAATCACCAACTGCATAATAGATGTATTTTTGATCTCCAGCCATTCTTTCAACATATTCAGCTAGACTTACCATTTTCTTTTCTTTAGATGAGTAGAACATTAATAAATCTTTTAACTCATCCTTATTCATTCCAAAATCATCATAAACTCCGTATTTTAACTGTCTACCAAAGGATTTATAGAATTTTTCATAACTTTCTCTATCATTTTTCATCATAGACTCTAATTCATTTTTGATTTTAGTTTTTATATTTTTAGCAATACGGCTTAATTGCCTATCATGTTGAAGCATTTCTCTTGAAATATTAAGTGATAAATCTTGAGAGTCTACTATACCTTTTACAAATCCAAAGTAATCTGGTAAAAGCTCAGAGCATTTTTCCATTATTAAAACACCATTTGAATATAATTCTAAGCCTTTTTCATATTCTTTAGTGTAATAATCATATGGTATATTTTCTGGAATATAAAGAATAGAATTATAACTTATCATACCATCAACACTTATGTGCATGTGTCTTAAAGGCTTATCAAATCCAAATCTTTTTTCAACATAAAAATTATTGTAGTCATCATCAGTAAGCTCATTTTTATTTCTTCTCCATAAAGGAACCATACTATTTACTGTTTCTTCTTCTACATATTCTTCATGCTCATTCTCTGTTCCCTCTTTAACTCTTGATTTAGTAACATCAAGTTTAATTGGATATCTTATGAAATCTGAATATTTCTTAATTAATGATTTTAATTTATATTCTTCTAAGAATTCATCATAATTTTCATCCTCATCATTTGCTTTTAAATGTAAAATTATATCAGTTCCAAAAGAATCTTTTTCAGCTTCTGAAATTGTATATCCATCTACTCCATCTGATTCCCATTTATATGCTTTATCTGATCCAAAAGCTTTTGTTATTACTGTTATCTTATCTGCAACTAAAAATCCTGAATAGAATCCAACTCCAAACTGTCCTATAATATCAAACCCATCTTGGATTTCATTTTCTTTTTTAAACTGTAAAGAACCACTCTTAGCTATAACTCCTAAATTCTCATCAAGTTCCGCCTCTGTCATACCAATACCTCTATCTGATATTGTAAGAGTTCTTTCTTCTTTATTTGGTATTATTTTTATATAGTAATCATCTTTATTGAAAGTTAATGAACTATCTCCTAAAGTCTTATAATAAACCTTATCTATTGCATCACTAGCATTTGAAATTAATTCTCTTAAAAATATTTCTCTGTTTGTATAAATTGAGTTAATTACAATGTCTAATAGTCTTTTTGATTCTGCTTTAAATTCTCTTTTTTCCATTTTGAATTATTCCCTCCCAAAACAAAAAACTTCTTTATTAGCACTCTATTAACCAGAGTGCTAACCTCTATTTTTATATATAACACTTTTTGAAATTAATGTCAATATCTAATCCAAAATGAAAACTTTACTTCCACAATAAGGGCAATAATTATAATCTCCCTCTATAGTTTTTCCACAATTAGGACAAACTTTTTTCATTGCTCTTTTGCCATAAACTTGTCCTTCTTGAATAAGAGTCATATCTTCTAGATTAACTTCTTTAATTTCTCCATTTTCCATGGCTTTTCCTTTTTCCTTTGAAATTTCATATATTGAATTACATCTTTTACACATGACATAATATTTTTCGTTCCATCTAAAAATAGGAATAAAAAATATATGAAAATACTCATAACTCTTTATTAAAGTTCCCATAGTTCTTGTTGAACAAGTTGTACAATATATATTTTCTAATTGTTTTATTTCTTTCTGTTTATTTTCAATTCCAAATATACCAATAAAAAACATATCATTCTCCTATAAATTTTATCACTACTTAAATATCATATTAGGATATATTTTCTCAAAAATTCACCTGTATATTTATTATCAAGAAATCTATCTAATGAATTTTTAGCTTTTATCCTCTTCATGCTTTCTACTTATCTTCTTATAGCTAAAGATGATATTATGATATCTAGTATTAAAAGTATTGATATAATTATATAACTTTTATAAAAAGTTTATCTATCAATAATATTAAGTATTAATTAATTGTGTAAAAAAACACTTGCTTTAAATAAATTAAAGTAAGTGTTTTTTAATTTTTATTTTATTCATATCCATTTACTATAAGCTTAAGTTCTCCTGTATGTGGATCAATTATAAGTCCATGAATATTTACATCACTAGGCATTAACGGATGATTTTTTAATGATGTCACACTTTCTTTTACGGAGTCTTCTACACATCCAAATCCATGAAGCCACTTTTCCAAATCTATTCCACAATGTTTGATAGTTAAGATAGTATCTTCTGATATTCCTCTATCCTCCATTTTCTTAATCATATCTTTAGAATTTAAATTGCTCATCCCGCATCCATAATGCCCTACAACTAAAACATCTTCTGCATTAAACTCATAAATAGCAACAAGTATACTTCTAACAATACTTCCAAAAGGATTCATTATTGTAGCCCCAGCATTTTTTATTATTTTTGCATCTCCATTTTTTATATTCATGGCTTTTGGTAATAATTCCGTAAGCCTAGTATCCATACAAGATAAAATTACTAATTTTTTCTCTGGTTTTTTAGTTGCTTTATATTTCTCATATTCCTTATTTTTCACAAAATTCTTATTAAATTCTAAAATTTCTTCTAATATTCTTAAATTATTTCCCATACTAAATACCTCTAAATAATATCTTTTTATTTTTAAAATTAATTATTTATACTACTATAACGCAAAGATTTAATTATATCCTAAAAAACTTTTTATATAAAAAATTGATTTAAAGTATTTACTTTAAACCAATTTAAAAATTCTTCCTTTATCACTTTATATTAAAATAAATTAACTCTATCAAAATTTAAATTTCAGTAGAGTTAATTTATTTATAAAATATATGTAATATTGCCAAATATTACTTCTTAATAGATTTAATATATACTCTATATTTCTATTATAATATTTTAAATATATAAAATAGGAATATAATTTTTAACTTATAGCACTAATAAGCTTTTTACACTCATTTTCGATTTCTTCTATTGATTTATGAGTATAAATTGCATTTCCACAAGCATATATATTTTTACTTGAAGTTTCTAAATTTTCATCTACAGCTGGACCAGTTGTATTTGGATTTAATTTAAGACCACTTCTTAATGCAACTAATCCATCTGAAATCATTGGATAAGCAAAAATTACTGTATCACATTTTATTTTTTTCTTTTCATCACCATTTTTTATGGTTACAGAATTTACTCTTCCTTCTCCATGTATCGCAATAATTTCATATCCAGAATATAAATTTTCACTTAAATCAAAAACTTCATTTTTATTTTTATCTGTTATAATTCCAGAAACTTTAATATTATGCTTTTTTAAATCCTCTTGAATCATGTAAAGAGTGTTATCTCCCACTATGAAGAGATTCTTTCCTGGAACCATGTT
This sequence comes from Clostridium sp., assembly GCF_029258205.1. GTDB lineage: Bacteria > Bacillota > Clostridia > Clostridiales > Clostridiaceae > Sarcina. Next base: position 41,643 of record NZ_JARHZJ010000022.1, on the reverse strand, counting down.
TTTAATTCCAAAAATCTTTTTAGCCATTCCTACAGTTAAAACTCCTGCTGTACGATCCCCTGGAATTTGAACTGCATTTCTACTTTTTTCTTTTCCACCATTAGCAATTATTATGTTTTTACCTTTTATTTTCTCTACACCACAGTCGCTACTTGTACAAAGTATTTCATTTGAATTTTCTATTTTTAAAACCATGGTATTTAGTTTAACATCAACATCAAGTTCATTAAATTCTTTTAATAAACTTTCCTTATATTCTATACCTGTTAAATTCCCCTTTTCGCTTATGTTATAATCAGCTGAATTTAAAGCTCCACCTAAAATTGGATCTTTCTCTACTAGAAGAATATTTTTTATTCCATCTTTTTTTCCATTAATAGCTGAAAGAAGACCTGCTGCTCCTCCCCCAATTATAATTAAATCATATTCTCTCATAGTCTTAATCCTCCTTAAAACCAATTACTGGTGAACCTTCACTATTTTTATTTATGTCACTTATGTCTATTCCTAATTCTCTACTTAGTATTTTACTTATAGGAAGTGTACAGCCAACACCTTGACATCCTCCCATTGAAGCTCTAGTTCTTCTCTTAATAGCATCAACTGTAATAGCTGGTATAGGTCTATGAATAGCCTCTACTATTTCACCTTCAGTAACAAACTCACACTTACAAACCATATGTCCATATGCAGGTTTTTCTTTTATTAAAGTATTTTTCTCTTCTAAAGAAAGTTCTGCAAATCTAGCTATCTTCTCTCTAGTTTTTTTGAAATTTTTCTTTTCAACTAAATCTAATTTTTCTTTAATAATATTAACTACATATACACCAATTGCTGGCGCTGCAGTTAATCCTGGTGAATCTATTCCTATAACATTAATAAAGTTTTTAGCATCTTCTGCTTCTTCTATTATAAAATCTCCACCCTTAGTTTTAGGTCTTATTCCTGAGAATGTATTTAAAATTCTAGCTATTGGTAACTCTTCAACTGATTTTTTACTCTTATCTAAAATTTCATCTATACCCTCTCTAGATGTTTCTAATTCTTTTCCTTCTTCTGCATTAGGCCCAACTAAAAGATTTCCTTCTGCAGTTGGAGTTACTAAAACTCCTTTACTTAAATCACTTGGAACTTGGAATAAAGTTTTAGTAATCATAGCTCCTGCTACTTTATCAAATAAACAATATTCACCTTTTACAGGATTTATTTCTCTCTTAGTCATGCTTACAAGATTATTTAAGAAAGCTCCTTCTAATCCTGACGCATTTATTATAAGTTTTCCATTTACTACTTCTTTGTTATTTAAAGTTACTTTATATCCTTCAGATGTTTTTTCTATATTAGTAACCTTTGAATTTAATTTAAATTCAACTCCATTCTCTGCAGCATTTTCTGCTAAAGCGATTGTCATTTCATATGGACTAACTATTCCAGATGTTTTTACATTTAAAACTCCAACTATTTCTTTATTTAAATTAGGCTCAATGTTTAAAGCTTCTTCTCTAGTTAATATTTCAAGTCCTTCAACTCCAAGCTTTTCTCCATTTTCTTTTAAACTTTCTAATGTCTTCATATCGTCATTAGAAAAAGCTAAAATAAATGCACCATTTCTTTTAAAAGGGAATTGTAAATCTCTTGACAAATCATGAAACATTTTATTTCCTTCTATGTTTAATTTAGCTTTTAAAGTACCTATTTTTTCATTATATCCAGCATGTACTATGCCACTATTTCCCTTTGATATTCCCTCTGATACATCACTATTTTTTTCAACAACTAAGACATCTAAGTTGTATTTTGATAATTCTCTAGCTATAGAGCATCCAACTACTCCAGCTCCTATTACTATAATATCTTTCATGCTATATCTCCTTTTAAACCAAATTTTACTTTAATAAAAGACTATATTTCTAAGTTAAACATTGCTTTTATCAATAACTTTTATACGATTAAAACTATTCTTCCTTTTAAAAATAATCTAATATAATATGTTAAGCTTGTCTACAATTTTAAAATACAAATTTTCTTATAGCTTCTGTAACTCCTCAATGCTTATTATCTGATGTTACATAATTTGCAATCTCTTTTACTGATCTAACTTGTTTATCTTTAGGTAAAGTTTTGTTTAAAACCTTATAAACATGATTTTCTGGTAATTCTACTGTTGAAACAATTCTCCAGTTTTCAACTACATATGTAAACAATTTATCTTTCTTAGTTATTATATTAAAATCCTCTAAATCACTTAATTTAAGAAAGTTATTATATATTTCTTCATCATTTATCCATCCAATATAAGCTCCATTACTAGCTATAATTGGAGTTTTTAATACTATTATGTCTTAGTATGTTCTTACACAATTATAAATTCTACCTTTGGTTATGGCTACTGTTAATCCCTTTTCTACAGCTTCCTTTATTACCTTTTTATCTTATTCTACAACATTTTGCTTGATCCATAAGTAAAGTAACATCCATATCAATACATATTAATTTTATACTCATACTAGACACTTCTTTCTTTTGTAGCTTATTTCTTTCTATATTTTCATTATAAATCTATGTAATAAATAAGTTAAATATTTGTTTTTTATAACTATAATAATTTTTTACCTATATTTTTAATAAGAAAAATAAATAAAAAGTATAGAAAATTTTTCAAACTTTCTACACTTCTTATTTTAACTCTATTTTATTCCCTATTCAAAAGAATTATATTAATGAATTATCATAAAAATTTCCCATAACCTCAATAGTTGGTTGTATATTTACAAAAGCTTCTGGATCTATATCCATAACATTTTTCTTAACAATTAATAATTCATGCTTTGAAATTACTGTTGTAATTGAACTTAATTTTTCATTAGTATATCCACCATAAAGATTTCTACCAATTGTAACTCCTCTCATTTGGCTTTTAATTAAACTTTCAACAATTTCTTTTTCTTTTTTAGTATAAATGGTTACTGTAAGTTTGTATTGCTGAATATAAAATAAATCTATAACCTTAGTGGTTACGTAAATTGAAACTAAGCTATATAAAGCTAATTCCCATCCATAAACTAATCCTGCAACTAATAATATTATTCCATTTACTATAAATCCTAGTTGACCAACAGACTTTCCTGTCATTTTTTGAACAACTAAAACTATAATATCTGTACCTCCTGTAGAGAATCCTGCTCTAAAGCACATTCCAACTCCAGATCCCATAAGAACCCCTCCAAATATGGAATTTAAAAGTTGGTTATTAGTAACCTCTCTTGTTGGAATAAATCCTATAAAAAATGATAATGAAATTATAGAAAGAAAACTGTAAAGGGTAAATTTCTTTCCTAACTTTTTAAATGATAAATAAGCAAGTGGTAGATTTAAAATTAAAACCCATGTTGAAATATCAATATTTATATTAAAAAAATCCTCACCAATAGATGACAATAACTGTGATATTCCTGTAACCCCTGATGAATAAATATGTGCAGGTGTTAAGAAAAAGTTAACCCCAATTCCAGCTAAAGCTCCAAAAAGAATTATAGCAGTAATTCTATAAACAATCTGATAAATTCTTCCGTTCTTTGTATTCATTTAATTCACTCCTTTCAAAGTTATTTTTTTATTATAATTATTTCTTGAAAATTTGCTTAATTTATTATATCACCATTAAATTTCTTTTAAATAGTTTTATTTACTCTTTTTTTTAATTTATGATATTTTGCATTTTTTACTATCTATTTGTTATTTTATATATATTTAAGTTTAAATATTAATATTCGATACTAATTTATTGCCAATATCTAAAGAAAAAAAATACCCCGTGCCTATAAAAAGGTACGAGGTTTAATCGCTTTATCACCATAATTCTGTAAATATAACCTTAAATAATATATTATTTAAAAAGCTTTCTATATTTAGTTCCTATTCTTTCTATTAGTAAATTTCTTAATTCATCTACCAATGAACTTTCTAAGTCAATCTTTCTTATTATTGAAGCCTGTCTTCTGTTAAAATACATTATAAAATAATTTTTAGTTTCTATTACCTCATAAAATTTATAATATTTAATCTTACTTTTACCTTTAAATGCTGTGCTCTTAATCACTACAATATCATCAAAAAATTCTAAAGTTTCTATGGATTTTAAAATACCAGCTTTATCAGCCTTTACTCTTTCCCTACTTTGAAATTCAATTTTAACAATTATTGCAAATAAGGTTATGATTAATAATATTAACCAATAAATTAAAAAACTCTTTATGGCAAAAGTACCGTTATTATAAGAAACAAAACCAGCCATTAAAGCTGTAATTATTATAATAACAGGGATTGTAAATTTCTTTCTTAAGAAAGTTGCTATGTACAAAAATCTATGATAATCCTCTTTATCTATAGATGTTTTTATTGTGAATAATTTTTTATCACTCATTCCTTACTCCTTTAATAAAATTTATAAATCTTATGCCAAAATTTTTAATATTATTATGTATTACCTACAACAAACATTACATGGATCACTTTTACCACTTTCAGCCTGTGTTCCACTATATATTTTTTTACTTCTTTTTAAAGTCGTACAATTTGATCTTTTATGATAGCTTTTTCCACCGCTTGTCCAATAAACTGTTTCTCCTGAACCAGATATTTTAGGTATTGAATCTCCTGAAGAATTAGCTAAATTTGATGGATCATTAGATGATTTATTTGTATGCGTACTGTTATTATCTGATGTACTATTACTACTTTCAACAGCTTTATTTTTAGAGTTCTCTTCTGCTTTTTTTGCTTCTTCTTGTTCGATTTTAGCTTGCTCCTCTTTTTTAATTCTTAAACTATCTAACTCTTTTTGTTTATCTTCTATCTCTTTACTTAAGGTATTATTTTCATTTTGTAATTTATCTACTTCTTCCTGAATTGATTTAATCTCTGTATCATTATTTAAAGAAGCTATTTTATCTTCTAACTCATTAACTCTAGGAACTACTTCATTAAATTCCTTTGAATAATCTTTAGCCATAAGATTAGGTGCTCCTCCTAAAATTAATGCTAATATAAGAGCTATTTTATGAGTTTTTATAAATTTTATAATTTTTTTTATCATATGCTCCTACTCCTAATTCAAACTTTTTATTTCTTTATTTAATGAATTTAATTTATTTTGTAAATCTTCATTACTTTTAGTTAAATTCTCTTTTTTAGAATTTAAAGTATTTGTATCATTACTTACTTTTTCATTTAAGGAATCATACTCTTTTTGAAGATTATAACACCTATCTTTAATAGAATCATACTCACTACATGTTTTATAAACTTGTGGCTGTAAAAAACTAAATACAACATCAAAAACCATAGTAAAAACTAATAAAGTTCCTATTTGTTTAAGAGCTCTTATTACAAAATTTTTCTTAACTTTTTCATCTGAAAATTGCATTTTTCTCCCCCTCTCAATACAATTAACATTTTATCATAACTTATACATATTTTTCATTATAAAAATTCTAATTATAAATTAGATTGAATTTAATTGTATAATAAAAAATTTAAGAAATATTCGCAAAAAAATATCTTTGCTTCTACTAAATAGTTTTATACTTATAAAATAATAAAACAAGGTGCTTAAAATCTTAATATAAAGATTTTAAGCACCTTATTTTTTAATATATATCCCTAAGGCTTATAATAATTTACTTCTTCTTTAAGCTTTTCTATTGATTTAACTTTTATCTTACCTGAATTATAGTCAAGAATTCCTTCATCTACTAATTGATTTATTATTCTATTTATACTCCTAATATTAGAGCCCACTCCTTCAACTAACAAATCTTTAGTAATTCCTAGATTATTTTTATGAAGTGTGTTTAATATTATATACATTACCCTATATCTCAAATTATAAAAAGCATTAATTCGTTCCCTTTTACAGCATTCATAATTTCTCTCTGCTATAAGCTTACTTATAAATAATGAAAACTTATTATCTAATTCCATCCATTTAACAAAAGCTCCTTTACTTATCTCTAAGACCTCACATTGTGATAAAGCTTCTACTGTAGTAACAACTTCTTTATCAATCAAAGCTTCCAATTCTCCAAATATGGTAGCCTCACTATCAATATCTTCTAAATATATAGCTCCTGTAAAATCTGAATGATATGTCTTAATTTTTCCTTTTAATAGAATGTATACAAAATCACAATTATTACTTTGAACTAATAACTTTTCTCCATACTTAAAACTTCTATTCTTTAATTCTTTTTTAATCTCTTTTGGACAGTTATTAACAAACTCTATTAATTCACAACTTTTCATCTATAATCACACCCATAAAAATAATTTTACTATTATAGTGTTAACTTATTTTCTCCTTGTTCTTTATAACTTGTGTACCATTCTAATAAACCTGATATTGATAAGATTAATTGAATAGCAACTAAAATTAACATTACATAGTATCCATTTAGTATATATATAATTATAAATAATATGTTGCTTAATATCCATAGAATCCAGTTTTCATATAATTTTTTACTTAACCAATATTGAGCTACTAATCCAAGTACTGCAGTTAAACTATCTAATATTGCATTTTGAGCATGTAATATATTTATTTCTACATATCCCCAAGCTGCCCAAGCTGCTAATATAATTATAGTCCATAGCACTTGTCCTTTTTTAGTTAATCCTGATGTTACCACATTGTCTTCTTGATCTGAATTTTTAACCCAATAGTACCAACCAAATATATTAAATCCTACTTGGAAACATGCTAATATTGCTAATGCATATAATCCTGTATTGTAGTATATGTATAAATAAGCCACTACTGTTATTATTCCAAATATAAAATTTGATACTTTTTCTCTAGATAATAACCAAACATTTATTATTCCCATTACTGAAGCAAAAATTTCTATAATACTTGAGTTTATTGAAAATCCTACTAATAAACATATAGCACATGATATTATAGCAAATAGTGGACTACAAGTATACGCAGTAAATTTTTTCATTAATTCCATAAATAATATCCTCCTTTTTTTAAAACATTTTTATCTTAAGTTTTGCTTTAATCAAATATTTATTTTTAAAACAAAACTTTATTTTTAAATTACTTAATATCTCTTTAAAAATTCTTTTACTATGCTTGTGCATTTCTCTGCAATACTCTCAAAATTTGCCATAACTTCTTCATGAGTTATTTCAGATTGTGAATAAGCAGCCGCTAAACAAGGCACACCAGAAAATCCTAATACTTTTATTCCACAATGATTAGCTACTATAACTTCTGGAACTGTAGACATTCCTACTGCATCAGCACCTAAAGATGCAGCCATTAAGGTTTCTACTGCTGTTTCATAACTTGGTCCTGGAAACATTGCATATACTCCCTCTTTTAAATTTATTTTTAAATCTTTAGCAATATTTTTAACTTCTTCTCTTAAATCCTTATCATAAGGATAAGCTAAGTCTGGAAATCTCTCACCAAACTCTGATAAATTCTCTCCTCTTAAAGGATTATCTCCAGTTAAGTTTATATGATTTCTTATTACAATTAAATCTCCAGCTTCAATAGACTCTTTAGCTTGTCCTGAACAATTAGTAACTATAATAGTTTCAACGCCTAAAAGCTTCATTACTCTAATAGGAAGTGTTATTTTTTGCATTGAATGTCCTTCATAATAATGACATCTTCCCTTCATTGCAACTACTTCTTTACCATTTAGCTTTCCAATTATTAAAGTTCCTTCATGTCCATCAATAGTAGGTACTGGAAAATTAGGTATATCAATATATCTATAATATTCAGCATCCTCTATTTCATTTGCTAAATTTCCTAATCCAGTTCCTAAAACTAAGCCTATTTTAGGAGAATACTTACTTTTAGATTTTATATATTCATACGCTTCTTTAATTTCATTTGATAAATTCATTTTAAATTCTCCTTTCTTTCTGTGTGTTTCTCACAAGCCTATTATCAAATATCAAGTAAATGTTTTCAAGGACATTTGTCCAAAACTTCAACCTAAGTTTTGTAATAAAAAAAATCCTATGTATTAAACTTAAATTACTTTTAAACATAACTTAATATTTATTTACATTAAATCAAAATAAGTACGTCAAACCTTTTGACGTACTTATTCTTCTTATGATTGTAATATATATTTAAATCGTCTATTTCAACTTAAAAACATCTTCTAAAACTATAGTATAATCAAACTTAAATATTAATTTTTTAATACTTACTATATACATACTTCAATTCTTTTTTTATTTAATTCTTCATTTACTTCTAAAATCTTATCTTTTGAAAGATTATATAAAAACATTAGTATTAATGCTGTAAGTCCTAAACCAATAAAGTTTACTCCACAAATTATATTTTTTACTCCAACACCTATTGATTCTGCTTGTGTTGCTACTCCTGATTCATATCCTAAGAATCCTAGAGCAAAAGCACCAACACCACCTGATATTGCTTGAGATAATTTTCTACATAATGAGTAAGAAGAATATACTATTCCTTCACTTCTCTCTCCACTTAAGTATTCTTGATAATCTATAACATCTGCAACTAAAGCCCATATTAATGCATTTACAAGTCCTAGTCCTAGTCCAGCAATCATAGTTAATCCAATATAAATATAAGGATTAGTTATTGGCAGAATAAATAGTGCTAAATAAACTAACATTCCTAAAAGTGAACCACCAATTGTAGCTTCTTTCTTTCCAAACTTTTTAACTATTACACCAACAAAAGGTAATATTGCAAATGTAGGTAATATAGTTGCTACTCCACCTAAAGAAATAAGATCTGAATTATTAAAATATTCTTTATATAGATATGCATTAAGTGAAGTTCCTGTAAACATAGCTACAAGCATAGTAAATGATGCTAAAGTTACTCCTATAAATGCTCTATTTTTCACTAATATTTTTATTGTATTTCCAACACTTACTTTCTTTTTAGTATCTGCTTTATAAGCTATTCTTTCTGTTGTTAATCTAAACGTTATCAAATAACTTATAGAAGATATAAGAGCAAATATTACTGCACACTTAAAAAATCCTGTTGCTGTTACTAATCCATCAACAAATATTATTTTAGGAACTATTAACATTACTATTAAATTTGCTGCTATGGAACCTACACTTCTAAATGTTGAAAGTGCTGTTCTTTCATTTGGATCTGATGTCATAACTGAAGCTAAAGATCCATATGGTATATTAACAGCTGTATATAACATACCAAAAGCAATATATGTTACATAAGCATAAGGTATTTTCATATTATCTGGAATACCTGGAATAGCTGTAAATGCTAAAATTCCAATTAAGCTCATTGGTATTCCATATTTAATTATGTAAGGCTTAAATTTACCATGTTCTGTATGCTTATTTTTATCTACAATAACTCCCATTATAGGGTCATTTATTGAATCCCATATTCTAGCTACTATAAATAAAGTCCCTACAGCAGATGCACTTATACCTAATATATCAGTATAAAATAGCATTAAATAACTACTAACAAACATAAAAAATGCTCCACAACCAAAGTCTCCAAATGCATATCCAATTTTATCTCTATTGCTAAATTTATTTATATTGCTCCCCTTTTTCCCAATAATATCTAAAACAACCATATATTAATCTCTCCCAAAATATTTCATAGAATTTTTATAACAAATATTTTCCACAATCTCACCTAATATTTCTTCATCATAAGGATATTGTCCACTTTCTACTAATGATCCAATATAATTACATAATATCCTTCTAAAATATTCATGTCTTGTATAAGACAAAAAGCTTCTTGAGTCTGTAACCATACCAACAAACTGGCTAATAAGCCCAAGTTGTGATAATGCAGTCATTTGTCTTTCCATTCCATCCTTTTGGTCATTAAACCACCAACCTGATCCAAACTGTATCTTTCCTGCAATATTTCCACCTTGAAAATTTCCAATCATAGTTCCTATGACTTCATTATCTTTTGGATTTAGACAGTAAAGAATAGTTTTAGGTAAACTGTCTTCTTTATCTAGTTCATCTAGTATTTTTGAAATTGAATACGCTATCTCACTATCATCAATGCTATCAAATCCAGCATCTGCCCCAATACTATTAAACATTCTCGTATTATTATTTCTTAATGCTCCTATATGTAATTGCATTACCATTTTTCTATCTGCATACATTTTTCCTAAAGAAACTAATAATGCTATAGAATATATTACAGCTTCTTTTTCTGAAATTTCTTCTCCATTTAATGCTCTAATAAATATTTGGTCAACTTCTTCATAAGAAAAGTCAAAAAAGTTTACTCTCTCTAAACTATGATCTGTAATCATACAGCCATTTTCGTAAAAATAATCTAATCTAATTTCTAGAGCTTTCTCTAAATCAGCAAAAGATTTTATTTTACACTTACTTACCTCTGATAATAAATTTATATATTCTATAAAACCTTCATTTTTAATTTTCATAGCTTTCTCTGGTCTAAATGTTGGTGCTACGGTACACTTAAAATTCTTATCCTCTTTAATTTGTTTATGATATTTTAAATCATCTACAGGATCATCAGTAGTTCCTATATATTCAACATTTGCCATTTCAATAAGCTTTCTTGCTGTTAACTTGTTCTTTTTTATAGCATCATTACATTTTTCCCATATAATCTTTGCTGTTTTTTCACTTAAAATTTCTTCTACTCCAAAAAATCTTTTAAGCTCTAAATGAGACCAATGATAAATTGGATTGCCAATTAAGTATGGCATCATTTTTGCAAACTCATAAAACTTCTCATAATCACTTATATCACCAGTTATGTATTTTTCATCTATACCATAGCTTCTCATGGCTCTCCACTTGTAATGATCATGGTATAACCACATTTCTGTAATATTTTTAAATTCATAATCTGTAGCTATTTCCATTGGAACTAAGTGACAGTGATAATCAAATACTGGCACCTTTGAAGCATAATTATGATATAAAACTTTTGAAACTTCGTTTTCTAGTAAAAAGTCTTTATCCATAAATCTCTTCATTTTTAAACTCCCCTTGCATATTAATTCAACCTGTTAAGTTAAATGAACATTGCTCTTTTCAACACTTGAGAATATAATGAGTTTTCTAAAAAACATTTATCTCCCTCAAGAAAGGAGAAAAAAGCAATGAACAAAACCAATAGATTATATTAATTTTTTTCTTTATTAATAGCCTCTATTAACCCATTTATATAAACTGCCCCTAAAGCCCTATCATATAATCCATATCCAGGTCTTCCAGTTTCTCCCCAAATCATTCTTCCATGATCTGGTCTATATGGACCATCAAAATCATAATCACAATATGCTTTTACGATTTCATAAAAATCTAATGAACCTGCATCTGATAAATGGGCAACTTCATTAAAACTACTATCTCCTGTTATTTTTACATTTCTAAGATGTGCAAAATGTATTCTATTTCTTTCCTTACCAAAATAGTTTATCATCTTAACAATATCATTAACTTTTGTACATCCTAAAGATCCTGTACATAAAGTTATTCCATGATATGGACTATCATATAAATCTATAAATCTTTTTAAATTTTCAAAGTTTGTTATTATTCTTGGAAGACCAAATATTCCCCATGGTGGATCATCCGGATGTATAGCCATCTTAACCCTAACCTCATCTGCTACTTTCATTATTCTCTGTATAAAGTAATTTAAGTTGTTCCATAACGCTTCTTCATCAATATCTTTATATTGATCTAGTAATGCTTTAAGTCCGCCATCTTCATAAGATGTATCCCAACCTGGCAATTCTAATTCACCTAAAGCTGGATCCATTTTTTTAACTTGATCTTCATCATATATTAAGCATGTTGAACCATCTTCTAATTCATAATTTAAATCTGATCTTGTCCAATCAAAAACTGGCATGAAGTTATAGCATATTGTATCTATGCCTGCTTCAGCTAAATTTCTAATAGTTTGTATATAGTTATCTATATACTTATCTCTTGTTGGTAGTCCCAACTTTATATCTTCGTGAACAGGTACACTTTCAATTACAGAAAGTTCTAACCCATGACTTTCAACTTCTCTTTTTAATTCTAAAATTCTTTCTAATGGCCATACTTCGCCAACTGGAATATCATAAATTGCTGTTACTATCCCCTTCATTCCAGGTATTTGTTTTATATATTCAATCTTTACAGGATCATCTTTCCCATACCATCTGAATGTCATCTTCATAAACTTTAACATCTTCCCCTTTTAATTTTTTCAAATTTATTTATAAAATCTTTTGCTTTATTTTCTATATCATTAGGTGTTCCCTTTATTAATGAACTCCCAACACCAACACAAGCAACTCCATTTTCAAACCACTCTTCAATATTATCAACAGATACTCCACCTGTTGGCATAATTTCAACATTTGGAATAGGTGCTTTTATTGCTTTTACAAAACTTGATCCAAATAAGTCTCCAGGAAATAATTTAATCATTTTATTTCCAGCATCCATAGCCTTCATTATTTCTCCTACAGTCATGCAACCTGGTAAATACAATACATTCATTGCCTTACAAACCGTATTTATTTCTTCACTATATCCTGGACTTACAACATATTTTGCACCAGCTTCAATAGCATCAGAAGCCATTTTTCCATTTAAAACACTTCCAACTCCAACTAAAGTTTCTTCATTTGAGCTATATTCTCTTATAAGTTCAACTACATTAGGTATAGTGTAAGTAAGCTCTACAGATTTAATTCCACCCCTTATGCATGCTTCTACATATCCTCTTGCTTCTTCTATACTTTTTCCTCTAATTACGGCCACAATCCCATTATCTTTTAATTTTTCTAAGATCATTTGTACGCCTCCTATACACCTGAATAAGCTGAGAATGCTCCATCTATTGGAATAACTACTCCATTTACAAATCCTGATGCTTCTTCAGATACTAAATATAATAATGTTCCTATTAATTCTTCTGCTTCACCAAATCTCTTCATAGGAGTACTATTAAGTATTTTCTCAGTTCTTGCAGTTGGTGTTCCATCTTCATTAAATAATAATTTTTGATTTTGAGCTGTTACAAAAAATCCTGGTGCCATAGCATTTACTCTTACTCCAACCTTTGCCATATGTACTGCAAGCCATTGAGTAAAGTTACTTACTGCTGCTTTAGCTCCTGAATATGCAGGTATTTTAGTAAGTGGTGTAAATGCATTCATTGATGATATGTTAATTATTGTTGCACCTTTTTTATTTATCATATCCTTACTAAATTCCTGTGATGGAAGTAATGTTCCTAAGAAATTTAAATTGAATACAAATTCTACACCTTTAGGATCTAAATCAAAAAATGTTATTAAATCCTCATTATCTATGTCTTCTACTTCTAAATATTCCTTAGTTGTAGTTCCCTTTGGATGATTTCCTCCAGCACCATTTATTAAAATATCAACTTCTCCAAGTTCATTAAGTATAATTTCATGAGCTTTTTTCAAACTATCTTTATCTAAAACATTAGTTTCAATTCCTATTGCTGTTCCACCTTTTTCATTTATCTCTTTTGCTTTATTGTCACAAGCCTCTTGTCCTAATGCTAATATGGCAACCTTTGCTCCACATTCTGCTAATGCATCAGCCATAGCACCACAAATAACACCTGTTCCACCTGTTACAACACAAACTTTATCTTTTAAATCAATATTAAATGGTAATTTCATTTTAGATTCCTCCCTCATTCGCTATACTTGTATACTAGCATATTAATATATAAATTTCAATAGCTTTTGTATACATTTTCATGGAAACAATTTGTAAACTAAAAAAGCATTTAAAATTATCTTATAAATTGATAATTTTAAATGCAAACCACTATATCATCTATTTATTATATAACGTTCTATATCACTATTTTCATCTATTAGTTTATCCCATTCTTTAATAGGTGCTTTTATATGATTAAATATAAGTTCATCAATACTCTCCATATCTTTACTCTTTATTATATCTAGATATTCAACATGTTGTTCTATCAAACTACTTTTATCACGCTTCATTTCTGCCAATAATCTCATTCTATTATAATGAGTACTTATATTGCTTATAATCTCCCAAACATTACCTTTTTCTATTCCTTCAAAAAGCAATTTATGAAACTCATTATCTAAATTGTGAAATTCTAATAAATTATTAGGTTTATTTTTAATTAATTTCTGAGCAAATAAACTTTTTTCTAATTCCATTAATTTCTCTTCTGAAAAATTGTTGCAAGCTTCTTTTAATGCTTCCTTTTCTAAGTTATATCTTACAAAAACAGCTTCATTTATTATTTTCCAGTCTATTAAAGCCACATAAGTTCCTGATTGTGGTTTAACCTCAATTAATTTTTCTCCTTTTAATTTTATCAAAACTTCTCTTATAGGAGTTCTTGAAATATTTAACTTTTTAGCCAAATCTGATTCACTTATTAATTCTCCTGGCTTTAATTCTAGGCACATAATATTATCTTTTAGTACCCTATATAAATACTCCTTTCCCGTCTCTTTGTCTAATTTATCATAAATAATCACTTATAATACCTCCCTAAATAAATTCATTATCTATATATCTATTAAACAGTTCCTAAATCTACTTTAAATAATTTTTATAAATAGTACTTCATTAATTCAAAATTTAAATTAAAAATTGTATTTTTATAATCTTTAATTAATCTAGTTAATTTATTTATAGTTTAATTTAACCTAAATATTTACTTTTTAAGTTCTACTATATATTACATCCTTTGTTTTTAATTATATCTTGAATTTTAGTATACTAGCATGATTAGTTATTATACCATAAAAAATTAGACATACATAGTATGCCTAATTCAACTTGTAGCAAAAATAACTTTTTGTTGATTTCAAATGTTATTTTAGTGTTTTTATATTATTCAGAAAAGTATTTTTTTATTTCAAAATTTCAACAGATTAAACATTCTAAATTATGATCAAATATCATACTGAATTTTAATCTTATTATTAATTTCGATTTACTTTTTATATCCAAAATCAGGTATATTGTTCCATCTTTCACGTAATGCGTAAGCAATCATCTTAGGTTTTCTTTCTCTTGTAAATATACCTTTTTTATTTCCTTGAACTCTTAGAATTCCTTGACTTGTAGCAAAATCAGCAAAATTCCATGCTTGTTCTCCTACAAAATTACGGCACTTGTCTACTACTTCATGATTAGCTTTATAATATTCTACTTGATACTCTTCAGTAAACATAACTGGAAGAGTGTCATGCATTCCAGAGATAGTATCAGCTCCATATTCTGTAAACATAATAGGCTTATCTGGACATCTTCTTTTCCATCCATCTAATTCTTGTTTTAGCATTCTTTTAGCTTCTTCTAAGTCTCCACCTGCAACATACCATCCGTAATATCTATTAAGACATAATACATCTACTATATCTCCAACTTTACACTTATCTGGAGTAGACATTAAATATGTTACTATTGTAACAGGTCTCTTTTGTGGATCTAATTCCTTTGTTAATTTAATTAATGGCTCAAAATATTCTTTTGCACCTTCTGAATCTGAGTCAGGCTCATTAGCTACTGACCACATTACAACAGATGGGTGGTTTTTATCTCTTTTAACTAACTCTTTTAATATTTGTTCATGAGCTTCTTTAGTGCCTATTTCTTTCCATGTATCTCTCTTAACACCATCACCAAATATTCCACCTGTAGCTATAAAATTCAAGTGTAATCCAACTGCTGGAGTTTCATCTATTACTACTATCCCTTCTCTATCTGCAAGTCTCATTATCTCTTCTGAATATGGGTAATGTGAAGTTCTAAATGAATTTGCACCAATCCATTTCATTAAATTAAAATCTTTTATATTAACAGCTTCATTAAATCCTCTTCCATTAATACATGAATCTTCGTGCTTACCAAATCCTTTAAAATAGAAAGGCTTATTGTTTATTAAAAACTTTCCATCTTTAACTTCAACAGTTCTAACTCCAAATTCTTCTGTATAAGTATCAATTAGAGTACCATCTTTAACTAAATCTATCTTTAATTTATATAAATAAGCATTCATAGGTTCCCATAGCTTAACATTTTCTATAGTAACTTCACCATTAATTCCCTTATGAGTTGCTACAATATTATTTTCTTCATCAATTATTGATATTTCAACATCTGCTTCACCTGAAATTTCAACTTCATAATTTACATATCCATTTGATTCTTCAAATCTGCTAACTATAGTTACGTCTTTTAAATAAGTCTTTGGTGTTGTATAAATTTTAACTGGTCTATGAATTCCTGCATAATTGAAAAAGTCAAAATTGACAAGATTTTTTATAACCTTCTTGCCATTAACTTCAGTTTCTTTTAAAAAACCTACTGGTAAAGTAGTTTCATCAACTATATTGTTTACAGCAACAGTTAATCTATTTTCACCTAACACTAAGAATTCATTTATTTCAACTTCAAAAGGAGTAAATCCCCCTCTATGCTCAACTAAGAATTTTCCATTTAAATATACCTTTGCCTCATGAGTTACTGATCCAAATCTTAATACTATTCTCTCATCTAATAAACTTTTATGAATAGTAAAGCTTCTTTCATACCAAACCCAACCAACATGATCTCTTACTTCTTCATCTTCAATTAAATCATTATAAGATGATGGAACTGCCATTTTTATTGTATCTTTTAAATTTGACTCATACCATTTTTGAGCAAAGCCCTCTCCCTTATCTAATTTAAAATTCCATATACCATTTAAATCTATAATACTTCTTGATTCTGTCATTATTGGATATAACATAATAATTTCCTCCTAAAGTTTCTCTTTTATATAATTATTATAATCTAGTCTCCCATCTTTCACAAAATACAGTATCATTGTATTTTCCTTCAAATGCTTCTTCACCTTTTATTTTCTTTATGGTTTCTTTTATTACAGTTCTTGTTGAACCATATGCATTTATAAATGTCTTCATCATAGGTAAATCAAATAAATTAGTAGTTTGATTTAAAGATACACATATTGTTGGAAGTTCTCTAACATACCATGGTATTTCATTACTATGTCCTATTGACCATTGAACTCTTACAACATTTTCTTGACAATAACCTTTCATATTTACAAACATAATAACTGCATCATATTTGCTTGTCATTTCTTTTACACTTTCACTAAACATTGACTTAATTACATCTTGGATATTATGACCATTCTTAGCTGCCAAATCATGGTAAGACTCATGCATATTAACCTCAAAACCTGCTTCTTCAAGCTCTTCTCTTATAGCATCTTTTGTTGAGTTATTTCCCATTATCATATCAACTGCTTGAGAATTGCTTACATAATAAACTTTTAATCTCTTATGAGTTTCAGGATTTAAAGGAAGATTATTTTCTGTATCTTTAACTAAAGTTATACTTCTCTTTGCCGCATCTATAGCTAAATTTTTATGTTCTTCACAACCTAATAAGTTTAAATCTTCCTTAGGAGGCATAATTTCTCCCATTTCTTTTTCTTTGTGTAGTCCTATTGATGCTTTTAATCCTAAAATCCTTCTTAAAGCATCTTCAAGTCTGTCTTCTGTAATTATTCCATCTTTATATCCATTCATCATATATTCAAAATCTTCTTCTGGATGATGGAAAAATAAAAACATATCACATCCTGCAGCAATTGCATTTGGAACCTGATCTTTTCTTGGCATAGCACTTGTTAAACCTAACATATGAGATGCATCAGTTAATATTAATCCATTAAACCCTAATTGTTCTCTTAGTAAATTTTGTAATAATTCAGGTGCTAATGTTGCAGGTTTTATTTGAGAATAATCAATTCCGGGAACAAACTTTCTTGAATATGAAGGTAATGCTATATGTCCTACCATTATACTCTTAATACCATCTTCTATTAATCCTTTATAAACTTTTCCAAAAGTATTATCCCATTCTTCACAAGTTTGATCATTTACTCCCATAAGTAAATGCTGATCTCTTTCTTCTACCCCATCCCCTGGGAAGTGCTTAGTACAAGCTATCATTTTGCTTTCTTCAAGTCCCCTTATATATGCTCTTGAATACTCTAATACTAGTTCTGGATCATTTCCATATGATCTAGTATTTATTATTGTATTTCTCCAATTTAAGAATATATCTGATACTGGTCCAAATGCCCAGTTACAACCTATTGCAGCAGCTTCTTTTCCTGAAACATATCCTGCATTATAAGCTACTTTACTATCAGTAACAGCTCCTGCTGCAGCCTGTGTTGCTATATAAGTTCCTCCTCTAGCTGCTCCATCTCCACCTGATTCACAGTTACAAGCAACCAGTAAAGGTACTTTAGATGCTTCTTTATACATCTTTATTTGATCATATACTTGTTCTGCTTTTCCTTCCATATATCTAGCCGCACCAGGTTGATATTTTTTGATTATCTCTACTGCTGTTTTTCCTCCATCTGGACTTTTATCCATTATAACAAATAGTTGACCTATCTTTTCTTCAATTGTCATACCTTTTATAGTATCTTCGACCCACTTTATATCCTCATCTGATAAATAAAATGGTTTTGCTTTTAAATCTACTTTTCTCATAAACTCATACCTTTCATTAACTTATAAATCATTTATATACTTATCCTAATAAACTTTTTTAAAAATCATCTCTTTATATTACAAAGACCCCTATCCATCAATGAATTTACTGTTTCTTCATCAATAATGTTTATGTCCCCTAATATTGAATGTTTTAATGAACTTGCACATATTCCAAATTCAACAATTCTATCCTCTTTCATTTCTTTTAAAATCCCATGAAGTATCCCAGCTGTAAAAGCGTCACCTCCACCTACTCTATCTAAAATATCAAATGTATATTCATTAGATTTAAAAAGTTCATTTCCATTAAACAAGTAACCTTTTAATGTATTATTATTTATGGAATTTACTATTCTTCTAGTACATGCTACATATTTTAAGTTCTTATATTTTTCAAATAACTCTTTATAAAGCTCTTCTAACTTTTCATCAAACTCTAAATTTTTTTCTTCAAAATTTAATATATTTATCATATCTAGATGTCCTAAAAAGGCAAAATCAACATAAGTTAAAACTTCTCTCAAGAAATCTCCTGCTTCTTCTAAAGACCATAATTTTTCTCTAAAATTAGAATCATAAGATACAAGTATTCCTCTTTCTTTACATTCCTTTACAATTTCAATCATAAAATTATATAACTCTTTGCTTAAAGCTGGTGTTATACCTGATAAATGAATTACCCCTACACCATCAAGCATTTTATCTATATTAAATTCTTCCTTAGAAGCCATAGATATTGCTGAATACTTTCTATCATATATAACTTCTGTGCTTCTTAACCCATGTCCTATTTCTGAATAATAAATTCCTAATCTACCTTCGCCTAAAATTACATCTTTTACATCAACATTATATCCTCTAAATTTATTTATGACCTTTTGGCCTAAATAATTATCAGGAAGTTTTGTTACAAACTTAGTATTATGTCCAAACATAGCAAGACTAGCTATTACATTAGCTTCTCCTCCAGAATATACAGCATCAAAAGAATTTGCTTGAATTATTTTTTGATTATTAGGAGGCGTAAGCCTTAACATTATTTCTCCAAACCCTAAAACCTTTTTATTCTTAAATGATAACCCCATATTTACCCATCCTACTTTTCTATTAATACTTCTTTAATTACCTTTTGATAAGTTTTCCTCAAACTCTAAGACAACCCGATCTTGATATTTATTTTTATATGTATTATTAATAAACTTGTCTATTACCTCATTACGGAATCTTTCCCATGAAAATTTTTCACGCTTTACTAATATAGGATAATACAATACTTCATTTAACTTAGCTGCATTATAATCACCCAATGCATCACCAACCATTAAAACCTTATCTCTTTCATATCCTTTTTCAATAAGCTTACTTATACAATATGCCTTTGATCCAACATTTTGAGATAAAACCACATCAACATATTCTAATAAACCATGTTGTTCCCACTCTTCTAAAACAGCTTGTTCATTTGCAGAAGATACTATTGCTATATCTGCAATCTCCTTAGCTTTTTTTATTCCTTCAAATACTCCTTCAAATGGATTTTTTTCATCATCACTTAAAGAATTTATTGATTTATTAACTTCTCTAGACCAAGATAAAGCTTTCTTTAAACAAATACTATTATTTTTTTCTATTGTAGCTTCTAAAGATTCATTAGAAAGTTCTTTTGTCTCATCAGTCCATTTTATAAAATCATCTATACCATCTATCTTTTTATATTTTTCATTAATTTCAACAAGGGCCATAGCTAAACCTTTAAATCTATTTATTCCTCTAGTTATTGTATAAAGATTGACTTCATTCCATCTATCTAATATAGAATTTTCCCACTCTCCAAGATTCCATTCTGTTATCATACATGGTCCGAAACATTTAATATGTTTTATATCCATAGTATCCATTGCACATCCATCAGAATCTATACATATAAGGAAATCTTTATCTTTATTAAAATTGTATAAAGTATTATTCATACACCCACCTGCTCTTATATATTTTCTAAAACAAAATTGCTTTTCTTCATCACATTGATATACTTGTATACTAGCATATCAATTAAAATTTTTCAACCACCTCTGAATACCTTTTCAAATAGAATTAACGATTTTCAAATAATTTGTTTAAAATATTAAGCTAATATTAATTATTTATTCCATAAAAATCGCGTATCTCAAAACTATAACTAAAAAAACTTATTATAACGAACAATATAAAATATTGATATTTAAATTTTTCGTGATATAATAAATATATTAAATTTTAACTCGTATATAATCGGTAATATGGTCCGAAAGTTTCTACCTGCTAACCGTAAAATAGCAGACTACGAGGAGTTGTACTATAAAGACTAGTAATTCTAGCATTTAAAGCAACACCTCTAAAAAGGTGTTGCTTTTTTTATTAAGTATAACTTCCTAAAAGTTATAAGAAACCTTCCTTTTATATGAGTTTTAAGATTTAAATTATATTATTCAAATTAAAAACTCTCTTAAAATACTTTTTAATAGAACTCATATTTTTTCACTTTAAAACTTATAGAGAATTTTTATTTTGTATATAACTCTAAATCTTAATATTTAAATTCTAAAAAACTATAAGGAGATGAAATTATGGAAAAGCAAAACTTAAAAAATACGGAAGTTAACTTAATCTATGGAGTAGACGATGATTTAGATTTGCCAAAAAAAGTTCTATTTGGACTTCAACATATATTTGCCGCTTTTGGTGGAATTATAGTAGTACCATTAGTTATTGCAACCTCTCTTGGCTTTGATAGTAAAATAACAACTGCCTTAATAAGTGCTTCTATACTTGGTTCTGGACTAGCTACCATTATTCAAGCTAAAGGTATCGGAAAAGTTGGTGCAAGAGTGGCATGTATTATGGGTACTGACTTTACCTTTGTATCTCCTGCAATTTCAGTTGGCTCAGTTCTTGGACTACCTGGAATAATTGGAGCTACAATACTAGGATCTTTATTTGAAGTTATTTTAAGCTTCTTTATAAAACCTTTAATGAAATTTTTCCCACCTCTTGTTACAGGTACAGTTGTTGCATTAATAGGATTAACTCTACTTCCAGTATCAATTGATTGGGCTGCTGGTGGCGTTGGTTCAGCTAATTATGCTAGTTTAGAAAATTTAGCTGTAGCTATGTTTGTCTTAGTAGTAACTCTTTTGCTTAATAACTACGGAAAAGGAATGATTAGTAGTGCCTCAATACTTATAGGTATAGTTGTAGGATATATAGTTTGTATTCCACTTGGACTAGTTGATTTTAATCCTGTAAAAGAAGCAAGTTGGTTATCCTTTCCTAAAATACTTGAGTTTGGAGTAACTTTTAATGCTAAAGCAGTTATGGCCTTTATACCTGCTTACTTTGTAGCAACAATAGGAACTGTAGGATGTTTAAAAGCCATTGGAGAGACATCTAATATTGATATTGGTGATAAAAGAGTGGCTGCTGGAGTATTATCTGATGGTGTAGGAAGTGCATTAGGTGGATTAGTTGGTTCTTGTCCTAATACTTCTTTTAGCCAAAATATAGGTATTATTTCTTTAACTAAGGTAGCTAGCCGTCATGTGGCTGTAATGGCTGGAATACTATTAGTTATCCTTGGATTCTTACCTAAAGTGGCTGCTATAATAACAGGAATACCAAATCCAGTTCTAGGTGGCGTAGGTATAATGATGTTTGGAACAGTTGCAGCAGCTGGTATTAGAACGTTAAGTAATATAAAACTTACAGAGCGTAATCTTTTAATAATAGCTATTTCTATGGGACTTGGACTAGGAGTTACATTTAGACCTGATGTAATTAATAATCTTCCAGAAGCAATTAGAATGATCTTTTCTTCTGGAATATCAACAGGAACAATAGCTGCCTTAATATTAAATGCAGTATTAAAAGAAAATCCAACCTCTATGGAATTTGAAAATATGTATGATGAAGAAACAAAAGCTAGTTAAAAAATAAGCTATATCAAAATAACTTTTGATATAGCTTATTTTTTTAATCTCTTATGGAATCTACATCCATAAACTTAAATTATTTATTATAATACTTTATTAAAGCTTGAGTTCCTAAATCTCCAAAACCTTCTTTTTCTAACGCCTCATAATTCTCTAAAACCTTGCTTAAAACATTTAAATTTATATCATCAGCTATAGCTTCTTCCTTAGCTAATTTCATATCTTTAATAAAATGTTTTATAAAGAATCCTGGGTCAAAATCTTCCTCTAAAATTTTAGGAGAAACTAACTCTAATTGTTTACTTCCAGCTGCTCCAGTAGATACTGAATCTAGCATTTTTTTCACATCTAATCCTTTATCTTTAGCATATGCAATAGCTTCACAAACTCCTGATATAGCTCCTGCTATCATTATTTGATTTGCTAACTTAGTATGTTGTCCAAATCCAGCTTCTCCTTCATAGTGAATATTAGTTCCCATAGCCTGAAAAACAGGTAAACATGCTTTATAATCTTCTTCTTTTCCTCCAACTAAAATAGTTAAAGTCCCATTTTTAGCCCCAATATCTCCACCTGTAACAGGAGCATCTAAGGCTTTTATGCCTTTTTCTTTTGCTTTTTCAAATATTTTAACTGCTAACTTTGGACTAGATGTTGTCATATCAATAACATAAGTTCCTTCTTTAACATTTTCAAGTATTCCATTTTCTCCAAAATAAACTTCTTCAACATCCTTTGGAAAACCTACTATTGTTATTACTGCATCACATCTATAAACACACTCTTTTATGGTAGAATAAAAACTTGCTCCTTCTGAAATTACATCTAAAACTTTTTCTTTGTTTCTAGCAAAAATAGAAACTTCAAAACCTCTCTTCATAAGATTACGAACCATTGATTTTCCCATTATTCCTACACCAATAAAACCTATTTTCTTCATAAATTCTCTCCTCCTAATCTTAAATCAACTTAAATTACCTATAAAATAATTTTTAAACTTTATCTATCCCATAATAACCTATACTTATTTTTTCACGGTTAACAATTATATATTATCATCATAAAAATAACAAATTATATTTATCATAAATCTCTTAATTATTTGTCAAATAATCCTCCACCATTGTTGCTTTTTCTTCCTCCTTGAGCAAATCCAATAGTTTTTTGAGCTCTAACATTAGATTTAGTATTTTTACCTTTATTCTTTTTTTCTTCTATTAATTTTTTCATCATTTCCATATTTTTGTTCATTATAAGTTTCTCCTTTTATTTTCATAATATATAATAAATTTTAATATATTATTTAAAAGAAATCATCATAGTTTAGATAGATATAGTGACTATTTAAAATTATCTATTATTCAATTTTAACCTTAACTATTTCAGGTCTATTAAATAATCTTGTTATTTTAGTGGTATTTGCAAGGCCTCTACTAATAATAAGTTTATTTTTATTTCCATGTATCCCTTCAGTATATTTAGGAAAAATCCCTTGTCCAGGTGCAAATAATCCTCTTTTTACTATAGGAATTCTAAATTGCCCTCCATGTGCATGACCAGAAAACATTATATTAAAGTTATATTTTGAATATTCAGCTTCAAAATTTTCTGGGTAATGACTTAAAATAATTTTTAACCCATCTAAACTTTCTAATCTTTTAAAAAGTTTATGAGCATCCTTACATACATAGTTCCCATTAATTTTTTTAAGTGAATAATGTAAATCTCCCTTTGGCATTTCAAACATACCTAAAATATTGACTTTAATTCCATTTAAACTTAAAGTTATAATTTCATTTTTTAAAACTATAACTCCCTTTGACTTTAAACTTTCAAATATAAACTCAGATTTTTTACATCTCTGCTCATTGTTTCCTGAGATAAACACAACTTTAACACTCCTATTTAAGTCGCTTAAAAAATTTATTACACCATCCATATTTTTAAGACTTGAATCTATCATATCTCCAGTGGCAACAACTAAGTCTGGCTTCTCTTTTAAGATCAATCTCTTAAGTTTTTTATTGTTTTTCCCATACTCTTTTCCATGAAGATCTGATAAATGAACCACATTTATATCTTTTCCAATTCCACAATTAACTTCATACTTAGTCGTACTTATTACGTTATTTTCATAATAAAAAAATGCTGTTATTAAAGTTATACCTAATGCACCTAATAAAATATCCATATCATAACACCTATACTCTTAATTAATTTCATAATAATATTTTTATATTTATCTTATTAATTCTTATTTAATTTGTCCCTTTATTACTTTTTTAATAACTATAAAATTTTATATACTTATAATCTTATAAAATATTATTATTCTATCATAAATAACAACTTAAGTCTTTAAATATATTTATTTAAATTTATGTAAACTACTTACATATCAAAACTATCCAAAAATTAAAAGACTTTGGTAATTTTTGAGTTCTTGAATTATTAATCAATCTTCAAAATTCACCAAAATCTTTTTTAGACTTCTTATATTTATAAAAAATGAGTGTATCAAAATAACTTTTGATACACTCCTAAATATATTTTTATAATTATTAAACTAATTTATTTAAAACTGATTCACCAATTGTTCCTTCTGGCATTTTTAATCCAAAGTTATCAGCGATTGTTGCTCCAATAGTTGCAAATGTTTTTGGAGTTTCTAATTGTCCATGACCTTTCATTGATGGTGAATAAGCTAAAAATGGTACATACTCACGAGTGTGGTCTGTTCCAGTATATGTTGGGTCATTACCATGGTCAGCTGTTATTATTAATAAATCATCTTCATTTAACTTTTCTAATACTTTTCCTAAGTTAACATCAAACTTTTCTAATTCCTCTGCATAACCTTGTGGATTTCTTCTATGTCCCCATAAAGCATCAAAATCAACTAAGTTAACAAAGCAGAATCCTGTAAAGTCTCTATCCATTATTTCTAATGTTTGCTCCATACCATGAACTGAACTCTTAGATTTATTTCCTTCAGTTATTCCTTCTCCATCAAATATATCTTTTATTTTACCAACTGAAATAACATCAAAGTTGTTATCTTTTAATTCATTAAGAACTGTTCTTCCGTATGGTTTAAGAGCATAGTCATGTCTATTACTTGTTCTCTTGAATTCACCTTTTTTAGTTCCTAAGTAAGGTCTTGCTATAATTCTTCCAACTTTCCATTCATCTTTAAGAGTTAATTCTCTTGCTATTTCACAACATCTATATAATTCTTCTAATCCAAAAGTTTCTTCTTGACCACAAATTTGTAAAACTGAATCTGCTGATGTATAAACTATCATATCTCCAGTATCAATTTGATGTTCTCCTAATTCATCTAGGATTTCTGTTCCACTAGCACTCTTGTTTCCTACTATTTTATGACCAGTTTTTTCTTCTAACTCATCTAATAATTCTTGTGGGAATCCAGTATCTGTGAAAGTTTTAAATGGCTTAGTTATGTGTAAGCCCATCATTTCCCAGTGTCCTGTCATTGTATCTTTACCAACACTTGCTTCAGCCATTTTAGCTTGATATCCTATAGGATCCTTAACTGGAGCTACATGTTTTATTGGATGTAAGTTTGCTATACCCATTTTTTGAAGATTAGGTATATTAAATGTATTTACTGATTCAGCAATATGTCCTAATGTATCAACATTAACATCTCCGTATTTTTCTGAATCATTCATTGCACCTATTCCTAATGAATCTATTACTATTGTAAAAATTCTTTTATATTTACTCATTATTAACCCCCTAAGTGTATTTCCGTATATATTATAATTTTTAAAATTTCATCTTATATATTAAGTTTCATTTTTACTAATAGTTAGTAATTCTAAAGCTAAATCCAAAAGATTTTACTAAGAATTACTAATCTATTAGATGAATTTAACTAAAATTTATAGGTAGCTTAATCTACTATGCATTATTTTTCATTTTATCTTCTTTAATTAAGTTTCTTATTCCTTCTATTCCTGCTTTTATTGCAACCTCTGTATCGTGTACTTGAGGATTATCAAGACCTTCTTTTTGTCTTTCTTGGTTAGCTATAGTTAGGAAAACAGCTCCAACTCTTACTCTTAAATAGCTTCCTACTATAAATAATGCTGCTCCTTCCATTTCTGATCCTAAACATCCACATCTTTTCCATGCTTCCCATTTATTTAATAAATCATAGCTTACAGGTTTATTTTCTGGTGAGTGTTGTCCATAAAAAGAGTCTTTTGATTGAACTACACCTGTATGATAAGGAACTTTTAATTCTTTTGCTCCTTTAACTAAAGCATTTATTACATCTAAATTTGCTACTGCTGGGAATTCTATTGGAGCATATTCTCTTGAAGTACCTTCTGCTCTTATAGATCCAGTTGCTATTATAAGATCTCCACCTTTAACGTTTAAATCTATTCCACCGCAAGTTCCTACTCTGATGAAAGTATCTGCTCCACATTTAACTAATTCTTCTAATGCTATTGCAGCTGATGGACCACCAATACCAGTTGAAGTAACGCTTACTTTTTCTCCATCTAAATATCCAGTATATGTAACATATTCTCTTTTGTCAGCCACTAACTTAGCATCATCTAAATATTTTGCTATTTTAGCACATCTTTTTGGATCTCCAGGCATTATTACATATCTTCCAACTTCTCCTGGTGCTACGTCTATATGAAACTGTTTTTCTGAACCTTGTGTATAAATCATTTATATTTCCTCCTAATAACTTGTTTTCTTATAACAATTTTAAACTTGTCTACTTAGTTGTCTATTTTATATTTATATAATACTACAATTTTTAGAAATTATCAAACGTTTACAGATTTTTTTTAAAATTATTTATTGGTTATTAACATAAAATCTTTTATAATTTAAGTAAATAATACTTTGTCCTAGTACAACTTGTTTGTAACTTGTTTATTTTTAGAAAGGTGATTACAAATGGAACTATTAACTGTAAATAAGACTAAAGAACTATTGTATGTTAACGTATACGACAAACTTTTTAAAATGATCAATGAAGGAACCTTTCCTGAAAATAGTAGGCTTCCTTCTGAACCTGAACTTGCAAAAAGATTAGGTGTTAGCAGAAGCACACTTAGACAAGCTTTAGCTTTACTTCAAGATGATGGATTAATAAAAAACATTAGGGGTAAAGGAAATTATATAATTAAAGAAACTAAAACTGATACAACAGGTTTAGAAAAAATAGGACACCCTGTATATAAGTGTTTAGATGTAAAAACGAATAATATTGAATTAGACTTTAAAATAGACCCACCATCAGATTATTATAAAAAGATATTAGGAAATAGTTCTGTGGCAACTGTTTGTATTGATAGATGGTATTTAAATGATAATTTAGCTCTAGCTTATTCTTACACAATAATATCTATTGAAGCAATTTCAAAATTTAATATAGATTTATCAGATAAAACTAATTTATTGAAATTTGTTGAAAAAGAATGCTATAAAGAATGTTCAAAAATAAAAAGTACTATTAAGTTTACTACCTCTGGTAACTTTGTAACTAAAAGCCACCCTATTAAAGATGAAACACAATTTTATTTAATTGATGAATCTATATATTCCAATTCAGAATTTCCAATTATCTTTAACAAACACTATCTTCCAGTAAAACATAGCACCATAAAAATAAATCCTATGAAATAGTATTTCATAGGATTTATTTTTATCATTTTTTAATTCTTCTTTATTGTGAACTACTCACCAGTTATGTAAATAGAATAATTACTAATTATTAGTTAAATATTTCTTTTTTTAGCTATTCCAATAATTTATTTATCCCAAATAAATCAATAATTAATTTTATTAAAAACCAAATTATAATTTAATATTTATATAAATAAAATCAATTATATAGTTATTCATTTTCTTTATATCTATATTTTTTGTATTGACAAAAAAAAAATTATATTATAGTATATTTAAGGCAATTCAATTGTTAAAATTTTATTAAAAACATTAAAACAAACAACAAAAAAATAATAAATCCATAGTAAACATTGATATATATTCTGTATTTGGGCATCTTGAATATATTGAGTTAGTGATGCAACCGACTATTTTTTATAAGAATTCTTATAAAATTAGTCGGTTTTTTTATTTAATTATTACAATACTATGAAATTAATGGAGGTGTGTTAAGATTAAAAATATAAAAACATACAGATTTTCAATACTTTTAATAGTTATTATTTCAATTTTAATAAATATAATAACACCTGTGAAAAATGTTTTATGTGCCTCTCAATCTTCAGAACAAGCCAATGGTGCTGTTAAACTTACTAGTGTAACTTTTGATAATTCTGAAAATACAACCGTTATGGATGGTATTACTAATACCTTGAGAATAGATTATCAAATTATAGATAAAAACAAGTTACATGCTGGAGATACTATAACAATACAATTACCAGATATATTTAAAGATATAACTCCAGATTATCCCAAAAAACATTTTTCTGATTGTGTAGTTAATGGGAACTTATTAACTTTAACTTTCAAAAATAATATTGGAGATAAAACAAGATTACAAGGATATATTGTTATTTCTCTAACTGGAAATAGCAATATAAAAAACAAAGAATATCCAATAACTATAAATTTATATGATACAACTAAAACTATTTATGTTAGTGGTAAAGAACGAAGTGGAGATACATCTCAAACCTCTCCTATTATGTATAAAGGTGCATTCTTATCTCGTGATTCAAGTGGCTTAGGAATAATATCTAATATGAAGGATAATATAAAATACTATGTCGAAATAAATAGAGATAAAAGGCCTGACCTTAAAAACTCTATTTTTCTTGATAATATTCCCAAAGGAATGGAGCTTTTAATTGACAGCATACATTTAACAAAAATTGATTATTATGATCAAAGAACTGATGTAACTAAAGAATTCTTTGATTCTGGAAAAATAAAAGCTACTAAAAATTCTATAAAGATAGATTTTGGAATGATAAATTATGAACAGTATTCCTTAAGATATTCTACAAAAATTGTATCTACAGAAGCTAAGTACACTAACTCAGCTCATTTTTATTACAACAATTCTAAATATGATACTGATTACACAGCAAAACCTAGTTCAAAATCTGGAGCTATAGATGTAATTAAAAGTGTAAGTAAAACAGTTATTAATAATAATGGAGATCAAAATATACAATACAAAATAAAATTTGATTCAGATGGATACTTTGCTAAAGGAAGTATGCACATTAGAGATCCATTAGACCCTAGGCTATCAGATATTAAAATATCACAAACAGGTCATTTTTCAATAAAGTATGATAAAACAACTAATGAAATTAATATTGTAAATGATAAAAATGATATTCAAAAAGGTGAAGATGCATATATAACAATAGATGCTAGCATGAAAAATATTAAACCAGGTGAATCTGTTTCAAATATAGCTTATGTAAATGAAATTCCTACTAACGAGGTTATTACTAAAAAAACACCAGAAGTAAGTATAAAAAAGATTGCTGCTGGAGATAAAGATGAACGAATACTTTCTGGAGCAGTATTTAAGCTAACTACTTATGATAATAAACCTGTAATTGATGTGTACGGAAAGCAAATAGACGAAATTACAACAATTTCAAATAAACCAATAAGCTTAGAATTACCTTATGGCCATTATAAGTTAATTGAAAAAACACCTCCAAATGGATATAAATTAAATAAAAATCCAAAGTATTTTTTAGTAAATGATAGTAGTAAGGTAGTTACTGTTATTTTTGAAGATGAATCGCTTCCACCTCAATGCGATTTAATGATTAAAAAAGTTAATGAAAATAATATTCCTCTTTTAGGTGCTGAATTTAAATTAGTAAAACAAGATGATTCTGAAAATGCTTTAAAATTTATTTCTAAACAAAATAAAAATAATTATGAAATAAATAATAACGGAACTATATGTCTAAAACCTATTGGTGAAGATTCTTATTTTTCAATTAATAACTTACCTTATGGCAATTACATACTAAAAGAAATCAAATCACCTAATGGATATAAATTAAGTCCTGATATTTATATAACTTTAACATCTAAAGAAAGCTTTTATAAAGTAGGTAAAGAAGGACAAGTATTACCTTTAATTAAGAATACAAAAACAAATTCATATAGTATTACAGTAAAGGACATGCCTAGAATAATATTGCCTGAAACTGGTGCTAGTGGAACTTTTAAATTTTACTTAATAGGAAATTTATTATTAGTAATTACAGTAATTTTACTAGCTAGTAATAAATTAATTATAAGAAATAAGGAGAATTAATGAAATGAATAATAGAATTTTTAAATTTAGTATTTTTATGTCATGCTTATTTATTTTTATGGCATTATCAATACCAGTATTTGCAACAACGCCAACTCTTGGTGAAAACCATCCAACTGAAGGAAGTGTAACAATAAATAAAAATGGATCTACTTTTACTGCCTATGAAGTATTAAGTGCAACTCAAAGTGGAGATGCTTATGAATATACGCCAACAAATGAATTTAAAAAGTTTTTCAATAATCCCAATTATACTATGAATTCAAAAGATACAACTTCTGTTTATACTGTGGATAATCTACAAAAATTAACAACAGATCAAGTAAAAGATTTAGCTACTAATATACATAAATATGTTCTTGATAATTCCATAAAAGGTATATCTTTGTTAAATGGACAAAAAACAACTGTTAACTTAGGATATTATTTAGTAACTGAAACATCAAAAGATTCTTCTGACGCTATGGTTGCTTCTACTCCTATACTAGTATCAGTACCACAAGTTTTAAATAAAACTTGGAATTACAATCTAACTATTAATCCTAAAGATAATAAGCCAACTTTAGAAAAAAATATAATTGAAAATGGTAAAAAAGTTAAAACTTCTTCAGCAAATATTGGGGATGTTATAAAATATGAAGTTAATTCAGTTATACCAGCATATCAATCAAATGCAACAGGTATAAAATACATATTTACAGATACTATGAGTAAAGGCTTAACATATGATGAAAATACTGGATTTAATATTACTTCTGGTGATAAAACTTTTGTAAATGGTACTGATTATAATGTATCAACAACAAAAGATTCTACTGGAAAAACTATTATAACTATAGAATTTAAATATGATAATATAAAAGAATATGCTACTAAAGGCTTAACTTTACACTATCAAGCTACTTTAAATGAAAATGCTTTAATTAGTACAAAAGATAATGGTGGTAACCCTAACGATATTGACTTAGAATATACAAACAACCCTTATGTTAAAGATAGTTATAAACATTTAAAAGACCATGTTACTACTTACACTTGGGGATTTGCAATAAAAAAAGTTGATTCAGATGATACTAATAAAACTTTACAAGGTGCTGAGTTTGCATTAACTCCTTCTAAAAAAAATGTAATAACTGATTCAAATGGTATAGCTTCATTTAAAGGATTAAAAGAAGGAACTTATTACATTAAAGAGTTAAGCTCTCCAAAAGGATACAGTTTACTAAAAGATCCAATCGAAGTAACAATTACACCTAAAAAAGACTCTACTGGTAATTATACTGGTTCAGCAATTATAAATATATCTAATAATAATAAAGCTGGATATATACTGAATAATCCTTATGAAACTAATGGAAATGATTTATTTACTGTTCAAATTACAAACCATGCTGGATTCTCAATTCCAAGAACTGGAGGAGTTGGAACAATAGGATTTGTAAAAATAGCCATCACTTTATTAAGTTTAGTTTGTGTTTTAGGTATGTTAGGATTATTATATTTAAAATTAGAAAATAAAAAAGCTTCTAAAAACTAAAATATATTATACTTGCTCTACAAAGTGAACTATTCAAAAATTATATAATTAAATAACTACTAAAAACTTCTTTTTTAAAGTAAAATTAATTATATATAATTTTTTACTTAAAAGAAGTTTTTTTTATGAATAAATATTTATTTTATATTTTTAATACCTGAAATATACGTATAAATCTCTGTTTAAAATGGATGTTAGTTACTAAAACAAAGTTAATATAAAAAAAGGAGGTGAATTTCATAGTAATTTTATTGCTATGAATAATTATTTGAAAAAACTAAAAAAATTATATTTTTTCACTTTAATTTTAATTACATTAGTTGCCTTAGGATTTTTAATCTATCCCATACTTTCTAACTATATAAATAATAAATTTGCTGTTTCTACAATTTCTGAATACAATAAAAAAATAAATTCTATTAGTAATGATGAGATTGATGATTTAACGCAAAAATTAAATAAATATAATAATGATTTATTTAATGGAACTGCTCCTAATAAATTACCTTCAAGCTTAAATATTAAAAATGGAAGTCTTTTAGGATATATAGAAATTCCTAGCATAAATATAAACTTACCTGTATATTTTGGAACTTCATCTGATGATTTAAAAAAAGGAGTTGGAATGTTAGAAGGAACATCTTTCCCAATTGGTGGTGAAAATACTCATTCTGTTTTGGCTGCTCACACTGGTTTAACAACACAAAAATTATTTACAGACATAGACAAATTAAAAAAAGGTGATGTGTTCACTTTACATATTTTCAAAAATAATCTTGAATATAAAGTAAATCAAATTAAAATAGTATCTCCAGATCAAATTAATGATTTAAAAATAGTTGATGGAAAAGATTATGTTACATTATTAACTTGTTATCCTTATGGAGTAAATACAGAGCGTTTATTAGTAAGAGGAGAAAGAACTACATTAAATTCAAATGATAAAAATTTAGATGATAAAAATTTAAATGATAAAAATCAAATCGAAAATAATATTAAAAAAACTACAGAAACATTTAATCATATAAATATTAATCTTCTAATAACACTAATAATATTATTTATAATATTATTATTTTTAATAATATTATTTTTAATAATGAAATTTAAATCTAGAAGCAAATCTTAAATTTATAAAAATTATATTTATACAATTGTTTAAATAAATTCTAAAAATTATGGCAATAATAAAATAGCCTAAATTTCAAATTTTTTATGTTATACTAAATTATTATAAACATAATTTAGTAGTAAGGAGATTTAAGAGATGATAAAAATAAAACACAAAGGATTTTTAATAGCTTTAGCTTCTGCCTTAATCATAAGCTCATCTTTTATAGCTTGTGACAAAAAATTTAACAAAAGCAATGTAGAAAGTGAAAAAGCTAATTTAGAAAATAACACAAAAAAAGAATCTACTTCTAGCAATAAGGAAAATACTAAAGAATCAAATAATGATTCAAATGTTGAAAGTTCTAAAAATAGATTTGAAGGAATAGAAACTACTTCTGAAGATATGAATATTCCTGTTTTATGTTACCATGATGTAACACCAAATAACCCTGATAATAATGATCTTTTAATAAATCCTGAAAAATTCAAAGAGCAACTTCAATATTTAAAGGATAATAATTATACTCCTATAACTTTAGATGAGTTTTACGATTATCTAAGGAATAATAAGCCTATTCCTAAAAAGCCTGTTGTTATAACTTTTGATGATGGATATACAGGTAACTATAAATATGCTTATCCTTTGCTAAAAGAATTCAAATTTCCTGCTACAATATTTGTAATTTCAAATTATGTTGGAGCACCTGATTTTATGACTGCTGATCAGTTAAAAGAGATGTCTAATAACGGCATAGAAATAGAAAGCCACACTTTTAAACATGATGACTTATCTATATTAGATGAAGCTAATCAAATTGAAACTCTAAAAAATTCTAAAGTAAATTTAGAAAAAATAATAGGAAAGCCAGTAGATTTTATTTCTTATCCTTTTGGAAGATACAATTCTAGCACTAGAGTAGCAACTGAAAAAGCTGGGTATAAATTAGGTTTTAATTTAAATGGAAACTTTGCTGACAGAAAAGATAATAATTTCAACATGGATAGAATTTATGTTAGTAATAATGATTCCTTAAAAAAATTTGAAAGCAGACTAACTGGTAAATAAGTATAAAACTAAGCTGTATAAAACAAACCATAGATAAAACTTACAATTATTATAAATAGAAAATATTAATAAATCGTTAGTGATTTTAATAATTATCTAAATCTATTTACAAGTTTTATATTTAAAATTTTATACAGCTTATAAAAATAACTTATTTGATTTTTTTTTATTATCTAACTGCTTTAAAGCTTCTTTCAACTTTTCTGGTATAGGCACTCCTAAAGATGCACAGTTTGTTAATATACTTGTTCCCTCTTTTATTATATAGAAATAACTTATTAACCCTTTAAACATCCAAGTTCCATCACTTATCAATCTATCTAGCATAACACCAACTAAAAGAACTACTAATATAAGACATTTCTTAATTATTCCTTTTAATGCTATCCTTAAACAGAATTTTTTATTTTTACATCCATTAATTACTCCAGTTAAATAGTCTAAAAAAATAAATACTAATAAAGTGATTAGTGGAGTATCTAAATCACCAAATATCCAAATGAATAAATTTTGTAAAGCTACTCCCAAAGAATTTACATAACTTATTATATTCTCCATAAAATCATTCTCCTGAAACTTAATTAAATATTTATTATTTGCTTTAATATATATTATTTAGAAATCTCTATAATTGTACTTATTTCTAAAAAAATTATTTGACATATAATTATAAAAAGTTTAAAATAAGTTTAACCAATTAAATTGTATAAAATTAAATTTATAAAAATTAATAAATTAAATTATTTAGGAGGATTTTATTATGAAACAAAACGGAAATGAAATGTTATTAAAATTACAACAAGGAGAATTAGATGCAGTTCTTGTTTATAAAAAACTTGCTGAACTTGCTAGCTCTGAAGGAGAAAAAAATATTTTATTAAGCATAGCCGCAGATGAAGGAAGACATGCCTCAATAATAAGAGAATATTCAAAAGAAATTTTAAAACCTTGCAAAAAATCATCTGAAGAAATAGAAGCTGCTTATAAAAATTTAGGTAAAGAAAAAGTTTTTGAAATGCTTATAAATGCTGAAATTAATGGTGGTCCAGTATATGAAAAGCTTGGAGAAGAATTCCCTAGATTTAAAGAAATAGCTAAAGATGAAATAAAACATGGTAATTTATTAAAAGAATTAATAAATAAAAATTAATAAACAAAGAAGATGTATCAAAATTATTAAATTAATCATTTTGATTACATCTTCTTTTTTGAATGATATTTTCTCTATTTATTTATTCTAATTGTTGTTGCAATGCTACTTGCTAATAAATTATCATTTGCTTGTCCTTCTTGATTCACAATAGTTAAATCAGATACATAAGAATTTCTAATATTTTTAAATAGTGGTGCTTTAGCTCCACTTATCTTATGATTATTTCCTTCTATCTTTCCAATAAATGTTTGATTAATATAAAAGTCAGTTACATCAATTCCTTCTAATGAAATATCATTATCCAAAACATAAAATCCATTTGGATTTTCTTTAATTTTAGCAATTAGGTCTTGTCCTGTTTTTATATGTGTGATAGTTCTTGTTGAATCATCCCCTGATACAGATTGACTAAACTCATTTGTTATACGTTGTAAATAACGGAATATATTTTCACGTGCATCTTTAATATTATTTAAGGAATTGTTTCCATTTGAAGCTCCACTATCAATTGAATTTCCTGGATTAATCAT
Source organism: Clostridium sp. (assembly GCF_029258205.1). Lineage (GTDB taxonomy): Bacteria > Bacillota > Clostridia > Clostridiales > Clostridiaceae > Sarcina. The sequence goes on along the minus strand of NZ_JARHZJ010000022.1, from coordinate 5,321 downwards.
TGACTTTTTAAAATATTCAATTAATGCTTTTTCATCAAAATAGCTATTTGTCATTTGATTCATGTCTTTTATTAAAGATTCAATTTCTTTATTTTTATTTTTGCGATATGATTCAAATGTTAAATTTGGATCATTAAACTTCTTTCTATAAAATGCTAAATCTCCACTATTAGCCACATTACTTAAGTATTCTGTTGTTCCATCTGTATATCCAAAGTATCCTCCCAACTCAAATGCATTTCGTCTAAAGATTTGAGCATTCGGCGAACCATTGTCATTATATGGAATATACCATGTTGTATAACGTACACGATCTAACTGATATGCTCCAAAATCATTAACACCAACTTTATTTTGAGATGAAAGATCATATCTATGCCCTGGACGAATAGTTAACTGATTATTCCATAAATCATCTAGAGTTTTTAAATTCATATTTTGTAAATCCTGTTCACTAACTCTACTCCATGTACTTGTAGAAGAATTTCCTATATATGAGTGTTTTAAGACAATCTTAGCTTGTTGACTAGGTGTCAACTCTAAAAAGGCTTTTCCTTGAAGATAGTCAAGAATATATAATGTATCAAAAACTTCTTTGTAATAACTCTTAAATTTTTCTTGTGTATTAATACGTTCTGGAGTTAAATTTGAAAGTACATCACTTGATCTATCATAATTTCTCATTAAGTTCATATTATAATCAACAGATGCTTGATTGGCAAATCCATTGTTGTAATCTTCTCCTCCTCTTCCAGAACGGAATCCTCTGCCTTCTAACCAAATCCAATAATCTGTAGCATGTCCTAACTCGTGAATTAATTCTTTTTCATTACCTATAATAGAAATATTATTAAAGAAAATATAATCTACATTATACCCTCCACGTCTTATAGTTACAGCAGCTCCATGGGGGTTACTTATTAAACATTCTAAAGGCTTATAAAACTGTGAAAAAACAGGTTGATTACGATCTAGTTTGTTTGAACGATCAATAATTGTAAATTTACTTTCATTAATAGCCTTAGTTGCATGAGAAGAAAGAGTAGTATAATTATCAAATATATTTCTTATATTTTCACAAATACCTTGCAATTGATCTTTCTTTTTCTCACGCCAAGCTTCATTAGAAACTTCTTCTGCACTTCCATAATTCCTTAAATTCCCATAAATTAATGAAGTTGGTGCAGAAGCTATATATAATGAATTATCTGCTTTATATGATAATACTGGTAAAATCATTTGTTGATCTCTAAAATATGTATTACTTTTTATTTTAGACCATACTGTAGAATTAATATTATTATTCTTAGATTTTACATCTACAATTATTCCATTTTTAAAATTATCAATAATCCAATCATCTACATTACGATATCCAGCATACTCACTAATAAAATATTCTAAAAAACTAGCTATGTCAGAAAATCCAGTAAATTTAGAAATTCTACTTTTATATAATACAGGTGTATTATTTCCTTTACGACCATTTGAATCTGTATTTAAACAAATTTCAGAAACTAACCCTGATGGATTTTTTGCTGATTTTAAAACAGAATTATCAAATAGTACAACATCTCTAATATTTATATCTGCAATTTCAAAGTCATACCATTTATCTATATAATTATAAACATATAAAAAATCTTTTAATGAATCATTATCTAATAACATATTTTTAATAATATTATTTGATAATTGTGTATCCATATTAATTGGGTATTCATCTTGATTGCTAAACATTGATAATATAACTTGTTTCATCTCTTGCTTTACAATTGAATTAAAGTTATCTTTATATAAACTAACTACACTACCAGCATCATTTCCCTTTACCCTTGTAGCAATATCTTTATCATATTCTAGTGATAAAGCCGTATTTAATATATTATTAAATTGATTAGATTCTGTTTTTACAATAAACTTATCATAGTTATAATGTATGTTTAACTGAGGAATAGAATATGATGCAATATTATTTCTTGTATTAATATAGTTTATATTATATTCTACAGGTGATGAATCGTTTTCATCAAACTTAATATGAATTTTATTGACTTTAGCTGCTTGTTCCTCATTAATTCCAACAATTCTTTTTCCTGATTCATCTAATGGATAAACAGATAAAATTTTATGAGTATTTAACTCATTATCTTTTGATAAATTATTTCCTTCTTTTACGATAATTGAACAATCATAAAATGGCATTAATTTACGTAAGTTTTCATAGGCAATTTTCATTTCAGCATTATAATTGTCAACTGATATAAACTCATCATTATCAGTAAATTCCTTACTTGTTAAATAATCTGTCTTCACATTCCCATTTTCTGATTTACTGCCATAATTAACATAAGCATAATCTAGTTTTTCTCCATTTATATAAGTTTTATAATCTTGCAAATCTAATTTAAATCCAACTGACTGATTTAATTCTACAACATCTAAAACTTTACTCCATATATTAGGTTGATTCTTAAACTCAACATAAACCAAATAAGAATCTGGATTAGCTTTTAGTTTTTCCTTCATTGAATTAAAATCAAAATCAGAAACTTTTTCATGCTCTCCTTGATCATTTAAAGTATATAAAGTTACCATACTTGGATTTTTCATTTCAAATTTAATATTTTTTTCTTCATCACTTGGATTTACTGTACTTATTGTAGACTTTAATGTGTTATCTTGTAATTGACTTTCTTTCTTCACTTTTATTGAACTATCTTGTATAGTCTCTGCTTTAATAGATGTTATAGTTCCACATGTAACATAAGTAAAAATCAAAAAAATTATACTAGCTTTTTTCAAAAATATCATCCTTTCCTTATATCTATATATTTAGTTAGTGCTTAAAATAAAAATTATACATTTTATTACTTTAAATCAAATTAATACCTTAATTTGATTTATATTCCAATATAAACATACAAAAAAACTACTCAAAAAGAGTAGCTTTTATATACTTAATGAATTCAATATTCCTTATACAATATAAGCAATATTAATAATTGATTAAGCTTTAAAACAAAAAGTATAATGTACTCTTTGGCAACTGGCTGACATAGTTATTACCTTAGTCCCTATAGCTTTGCGTCCTTAAGTTTCCTTAAGTTTGCCTATTTAATTTTAATTTATTAAAATTTTACTATAATTTAATTTAACTTTCAATATATTTTTATTATTTTACACATTTCATAAATAATAATACTTATATTTATTAATACAATAAATACTATCTAAAATATTTGTACACTAATATAAATAAAGTAATATTTCATAGTTATTAACCGTTACAGCATACAAATACTTATATAAAACTTATGCTATTAATTTAAATTGCTGTATCCAAAAAAATTTATACATTTAAGAAAAAATAACTAAAAAATATAAAATAGATAAAGATATTTTTTATAAGAATCTAATAGCATAATTTAGAATAACTAAACATTTTTTCTATTTACCATATAATTTTTTATTTATACTATTAAAAATTTCTTTCAACTATAAAAAAGAAGGCTTAATCAAAATGATTAAATTTAATCATTTTGATACACCTCCTTGGATAATATAAATTTTAAAATTTAGGATTTATTAACTGGTCTATTAACAATTATTACTATTTTTTTCATTTGAATCTTTACTTAGAAGTTGAAGTTGGAATATAGAAATTACTAAATTAAGATTTAATTTTTCTACTACAGTATCAAATAATTCTTCGTTAGTACAAGAACAGTTTGTTTTACTTATAACAGCTTCATTAATGGTATAACTATTTAATTCACAAGAGAAAGGTTCTTGCAATTCAACTGATTGAGAGAATAATCTTTCACAATCAGATTCGCTCATTGTACCCTTATCACATGGTTTCATACAATCTTTTAATAAAGCTCTTTCTTCTGAACTTACACTATCAACTATCTTTGCACCAGTCAAATTTATTGGAACAGAAAAATTAAAGTTAATTTTTGCTGTTAAATCTTTATATTCATTTCTCATAGCAACACAATGATCACAACAATCAGAAGGATTTTGATTAGAACTTGGAGTTGCATATTGAACATTTTTTAAAATATATCCTTCAACAAAAAGTTGACCACTTGTTGTTTCTGAATCTACTGAAATTGGTACTATATAACATTGAGTTAAAACTAACCTTCTATTTATTCCTTTTATACTATAAAATCCTTCAGGAATTGTAATTGAATCAGTTAATGGATGATTTATAGTGACATTTGCTACATTAGTAAGAATTTTATAACAACCTCTAGTTTCACTAGAAGTAGAAGTTGTATCAAAATTATCAACATTTACAGATATATCATCAGCACATACAGGGAAATTTTTTTCACAACATGAACTCATTTTTTCCACCTCATAACATAAAATTTTAATTATTGACTTTATGTTATATATTATTATCTTTTATTTAAAAATGTTCTATTTTTTTATCTTAAATTATAAAAAATCATAAATTTCAATCGAATAATTAACTATTATGGATAATTGAAAGATTTTATGCAAATAAATACAGTCTTCTATAACTTCTATATCTCTAGCCTTCACATCAGTAGTAAAGTTACTCTTTTTTAAAACTATATTTGATTCATTAAAATATAGTTTATTCCCCTTAACTGGAGAGTTTAAAGTAACATGTATTGAGCTATTGAATGGAATTCTTATAATATAGTTGTTAATCTTAGATATAAGAGGTATTTTTTTGTTTTCTGGTATTGGATATGTTAAGTCGATTTCTATATAACCATTTATAAACAAGAATCCAGAACTTCTACTAGTTGAATCTAAAATTAAAGAAATCGAACACAATTTAAGACTATTTTTTATTGAGTTTATAGAAGTAATATGTTTAGGAAATTCTATATCCCCTTTAAATATTTCAATTATAGAAAATATACCAAAACAAATTGGCACTTTATTTGTTTTAGAATTATATTTTAATATATTAAAATTAGATTTATGTTCTAAAAAGTTATTATTTATATTTTTTAAATAAGTAGAATTTTTTAGATGTATAATTGATATTTTTAAATTATTTTCATATAAATTACTCTTATTTCTCATTTTTATTAGATTATATCTTTGATTAAATCTTTTTATATTTAGTTTACTATTACTACTACAATTAGATTTGCTAGTTATTAAAATAATACATTGACAAAATAAAAAGCTAATCAATATTTTTCTAAATTTTATTGATAATAAGTCTTTGCAATATAAAATAAATATAGAAAATACATAATTTAAATTCATTTAATTTAACCTCAACCATTGTTTATTTAATACATATTTTTGATTATGAAAAAATA
>NZ_JARHZJ010000012.1 GCF_029258205.1 Clostridium sp. | reverse complement strand
TTATATTTTTCATTAAGAAGTATTATTGTTATAATATAATTATATAAACGTATACTAAATTATTTAAAGTTTGATTATATTTTAAATTAATGGTAAATAAAAAGAATTTTAGATTTAAATAGATTACAGGGGAGAGAGTTTTTTTGTAATGACTTATCAAAGTGAACATGAATTAGAAGAATTATTAATTGCTCAATTAGTTGAGCAAGGATACACAAAAGTTAATATACATGATGAAAATGCTTTAGAGAAGAATTTTAGGGAGGTTTTATTTGAGTTTAACAAGGAAAAGTTAGGGAATGTAGCTTTTACTGATAAAGAGTTTGAGAGAATACTTATTCATCTAAAGAAGAAGAGTATTTTTAATAGTGCTAAGATTTTTAGGGACAAGTTCATTCTTGAGAGGGAGGATGGAACTAAGGTTTACATAGAGTTCTTTGATGGGAAGGATTATCACAATAATATATTCCAAGTTTCTAATCAGATAAGTATGGAAGGGAAGTATTCTAACAGATATGATGTTACTATACTTATTAATGGACTTCCTATGGTTCAGATTGAGTTAAAGAGAAGAGGAAAGGACTTTATTGAAGCTTTTCATCAAATAGAAAGATATAGAAGACATTCTTTTAAGGGGTTATTTAGATATATTCAATGCTTCATTATTAGTAATGGTGTTGATACTAAGTATTATGCTAATAGTGATAAGGAGATTAAGCGTGAGTTTGCTTTTTTCTGGAGTGATGAAAATAATAAGAGGATAACTAATCTTAGAGAATTTGCTGAATCATTTTTAGATAGAAATATGCTAAATAAGATTATAGCTAAATATATTATTATTAATGATAGTGAAAAGAATCTTATGGTCATGAGACCTTATCAGATATATGCAGTTGAAGCCTTAATGAAGAGAGCTAATGAAACTAATAACAATGGTTTTATTTGGCATACAACAGGTTCAGGAAAGACATTAACTTCTTTTAAGGCAAGTCAGCTTTTAGCAGATGAGGACAATGTTAAGAAGGTATTTTTCTTAATAGATAGAAAGGATTTAGATAGCCAAACTGTTGAGGAATTTAACAAGTTTGAGAAGGATTGTGTTGATACAACTGATAATATTAAAACTTTAATAAAACAAGTAGAAGATGTAAACACAAGACTTATTGTAACTACAATACAAAAGTTAGCTAGGCTTTTAAAATCAGAAAAATATGCACATAGAATGGACAAGTATAGAGATGAGAAAGTTATCTTTATAATAGATGAGTGTCATAGATCACAGTTTGGAGAGATGCACACAGCTATAAATAAACACTTTAAAAAGGCTCAATATTTTGGCTTTACAGGGACACCAAGACTTTTAGAAAATAAGAGCCAAGATGGAAGAACTACAGCAGATATTTTTAATAAATGTTTACATAATTATTTAATAAAAGATGCTATTAATGATAAAAATGTACTTGGCTTTTCTGTTGAGTATATTAAAACAGTTGATGGGAAGGTTAATGAGTATGATGATGAATACATAAAAGCTATAAATAAAGAAGAAGTCTTTATGAATGATGAGCGTATAGAGAATATAGCGAGACATATAATAGCTAATCATGATAAAAAGACATATGGAAGAAAATTTTGTTCTCTATTTACAGTTCAAAGCATTCCAATGCTTGTTAAGTATTATGATGCTTTTAAATCTTTAGACCATGATTTAAAGATTGCAGCTATTTTTACCTTTGATGATAATGAAAATTTAGATGGTAAGAGTGAACATTCAAGGGATAGTCTTGAAAGAATTATAAGTGATTATAACAAAATGTTTAAGGATGAGGATTTAAATTTTTCAACAGATACTTTTAAGGAGTATTCAAAGCATTTATCAAAAAAGATTAAAAATGCAGAGGTTGATATAGTTATAGTTGTAAATATGTTTTTAACAGGCTTTGATAGTAAGCCCCTAAATACTCTTTATGTAGATAAGAATTTAAAATATCATGGACTTATACAAGCATATTCAAGAACTAACAGAGTATTTGATGGAATAAAACAGTATGGTAATATAGTTTGCTACAGAAACTTAAAAAAGGAAACTGATGAAGCTATATGCGTGTTTTCAGATACTAAGAGTACAGATGTGGTTTTAATGGAAAGTTTTGATTATTATTTAAAGCTTTTTAAGGAAAGACTAGAGAGATTATATGAGGTTGCACCAACAATAGAATCTATTGATTGTATGCAGGATGAAAATGAAAAGAAGGATTTTGTAGAAGCTTTTAGGGAATTAACTAAGCAGTTAACTAAGCTTAAAACCTTTGTTGAGTTTGAATTTGATGAGGAAAAGATAGGAATATCAGCTCAAAAATATGAGGACTATAAGAGTAAATATTTTTCTATATATGAAGGGGTTAAAAATACTGAAAAGACTTCTATATTAGTAGATATAGACTTTTGCATAGAGCTTATGCATACAGATAAGATAAATGTTAATTATATACTAAACTTAATAAGAACTATAGATTTTGATACAGAAGAGAAAACTAAGAAGGATATAGAGAAAATTAAAAAATTATTAGATAATGCTGATAATGAAAATCTAAGACTTAAATCAGACTTACTTAGGGAGTTTTTAGAAAAGGTTGTGCCTAGTATTACAAAAAATGATTCAGTAGATGAAGCATTTAATGAGTTTTTAGAAAATAAGAGGGTAGATGAAATAGAAGATTTTTCAAAGGAAGTTGAGATAGATAAGTTTAAGGTTAAGGAATATGTTTCAGAATATGAGTATTCAGGAAGAATTGATGGTTCTGAAATAAAGGATAATTTAAGTGGAGGTCTTTTAAAGAAGAAAAGACTTGCAGATAAGATAAAGTCATTCATAATAAATCATGTTAGAAAGTTTAATTTTTAAGTTTTATGATTTATAATATGAAAGCAAAAAGAGTTTAGAAACTTTAAATGGAAAGCAGGAGAAATATAATGAGTACATCTGAAATACAAAAGGAACAGCAAAGTAATTTACAAGGTAATTTATGGAATATAGCAAATGATTTAAGAGGGAATATGGATGCTAGTGAGTTTAAAAATTACATACTAGGTCTTATATTCTATAGGTATCTTTCAGAGAATGTGGAAAGTAGAGCTAACAAGCTTTTAGAAGATGATGGCGTTAGTTATGAAGAGGCTTGGGAAATTGATGAGCTTAATGAAGTACTTAAAGGAGAGTTAGTAAATGATATTGGATATTTTATTGAGCCTAAGTTTTTATTTGATAAGCTTTTAGCTAAGATAGAAACTGGTGATTTCGATATAGAACTTTTAGAAGAGGCTATAAACAATATAACTGAATCTACTTTAGGACAAGAGAGTGAAGAGGAGTTTGACCATCTTTTTGATGATATGGATTTAAAGTCAACTAAGCTTGGTAAGGATGTTAAGAGTAGAAGTGAGCTTATAGCTAAGGTTATGGGAAAAATAGCTCAAATAGATTTTAGATTTGATAATAGTGAAATAGATATACTTGGAGATGCTTATGAGTATCTTATAGGACAGTTTGCAGCTAATGCAGGAAAGAAAGCAGGAGAGTTTTATACTCCTCAGCAAGTTTCAAAAATATTAGCAAAAATAGTTACAATGGGAAAAACTGACCTTAAAAATGTATATGACCCAACCTGTGGTTCAGGTTCATTATTACTTCGTGTTTCTAGAGAAGCAAAGGTTAGAATGTTCTATGGACAAGAAAAAACTTCAACAACATATAACCTAGCAAGAATGAATATGCTTCTTCATGGAGTTAAATATAGTGACTTCAATATTAAAAATGATGATACTTTAGAGAATCCACAACATGGAGATTTAGAATTTGAAGCAATAGTTGCAAATCCACCATACTCAGCAAAATGGAGTGGAGATGATAAGTTCTTAGATGATGAAAGATTTTCAGCTTATGGAAAATTAGCTCCAAAATCAAAGGCAGACTTTGCATTTATTCAGCATATGATACACCACTTAGATGATAATGGCACAATGGCAGTTGTACTTCCTCATGGAGTATTATTTAGAGGGGCAGCAGAGGGAGTTATAAGAAAATATCTTATAGAACAAAGAAATGTTTTAGATGCAGTAATTGGACTTCCTGCAAACATATTCTTTGGAACATCAATCCCAACAGTAATACTTGTATTTAAAAAGAATAGAAAAAATGCAGATAATATAATGTTTATAGATGCCTCAAATGAATTTGAAAAAGGTAAAAACCAAAATGTCTTAAGAGATAAAGATGTAGAAAAAATAGTAGAAACATACAAAAATAGAGAAAATGTAGACAAATATGCATATGTGGCTACTATGGAAGAAGTAAAAGAAAATGACTATAACCTAAACATTCCAAGATATGTAGACACCTTTGAAGAAGAAGAAGAAATAGATATAATACAAGTTCAAAAAAATATAAAAGAACTAGATAAAGAAATAGAAGAACTAAAGAAAAGTCTAGAATTAGACTTAAAAGAATTAGGTCTTTAGGAGGTACAAGGATGAATAAGAATGTACCAAAGTTAAGATTTAAAGGTTTTGAGGATGAGTGGGAAGAATATAGATTAGGAGATTTTTCAGAAAAAATAACTGAAAAAAATAAAGGATTTAAAGTTGAAAATGTAATATCTAATTCAGCTAAAAATGGTTTAATAAGCCAACGTGATTTTTTTGAAAAAGATATAGCAAATAAGAATAATATAGATGGATATTACATAATCAAAAATAGTGATTTTGTTTATAATCCTAGAAAATCTAATGAGGCTCCATATGGACCAATTAACAAATATAAATTTAAAGATGATGGAGTAGTTTCACCACTATATTTTTGCTTTAGAATAAATAATAAAGTTAATAATGAATATTTAGAGGAATACTTTAAATCATCTAAGTGGTATAGATATGTACACATGAATAGTGATCAAGGAGCTAGACATGATAGAGTTAGTATAAAAGATTCAGAAGTAATGAAGATGAAAGTTAAATTACCATCATTACAGGAGCAAGAAAAAATAGCAAATTTCTTAAGTAAAGTAGATAGTATAATAGAAAAACAAGAAAAGAAAGTGGAATATTGGAACTCTTATAAAAAAGGAATGATGCAGAAAATATTCTCACAAAAGATAAGATTTAAAGATGAGAATGGGAGAGATTATCCAGAATGGGAAGAGAAGAAACTTGGAAATATATGCTCAATGTTTTCAGGTGGAACTCCTGCGTCTAAAAACAAAATATATTATGATGGAGATATCCCTTTTATAAGATCGGCTGAAATAAATTCATGTAAAACCGAATTAAAAATATCAGAACTTGGTTTAAAAAATTCATCTGCTAAAATAGTAGATAAGGGAGACTTATTATATGCTTTATATGGTGCTACTAGTGGCGAAGTTGGTATAGCTAGAATGAAAGGTGCAATAAATCAAGCTATTTTATGTATTAGAAGCAAAGAAATAATAAATTGCTATTTATTAAATTTATTACAATATAATAAAGAAAAAATAATAGAAACATATATTCAAGGTGGTCAGGGAAATTTATCAGCATCTATTATTAAAGAGTTAAGTTTTAATTTCCCATGTTTAGAAGAACAAGAAAAAACAGCTAATTTCTTATCCAATATAGATAATATAATAGAAAAAGAAACTAAAAAACTAGAAGGATTAAAACAATGGAAAAAAGGATTATTACAACAAATGTTTGTATAAGAGATTTATACTTAGGATATATTGAGAGGGATATAATATGGATTTAAAGTTATTAGAATTTTTAGGAAGAGAAGTGCCGAGTTCTATAGAAGATATAAGAGAATCATTAGATTTATTAATAGGTTCTATAGATTCAGC